>JANOZA010000123.1:0-14494 GCA_031429155.1 Verrucomicrobiota bacterium
CCCGAGGCGGACAAGCCGACCGTGCTGCTGATGATTGATCGCAACGAACTGGAGGATCAGATGCTCAAGAACCTGGCCGCGCTCGGCCTGGGCAATCTGGAGCACGCCAGCAGCATCGCCCGGCTCAACCAACTGCTGCGCGACGACTACCGGGGCATCATCGTGACGATGATCCACAAGTTCCGCGACATGCCGGCGAACCTGAACCTGCGGAAGAACATCTACGTGCTCATTGATGAAGCTCACCGCACCACCGGCGGCGACCTCGGCAACTTCCTCATGGCGGCACTGCCGAATGCGACCTTCATCGGCTTCACCGGCACCCCGGTGGACAAGACCGTTTACGGAAAGGGCACCTTCAAGACGTTCGGCTGCGAGGACGACCAGGGCTACCTGCATAAGTATTCCATCGCCGACAGCATCGAGGACGGCACGACGCTGCCGCTCTACTACCAACTCGCCCCGAATGAAATGCTCGTCCCGCACGAGACGCTGGACAAGGAGTTCCTCTCCCTCGCCGAAGCCGAGGGCGTGGCCGACATCGAGGAGCTGAACAAGATCCTCGAGCGGGCGGTGAACCTGAAAAACTTCCTCAAGGGCAAGGAGCGCATCCAGAAGGTGGCGAAGTTCGTCGCCGAACATTACCGCGAGAACGTGGAGCCGCTCGGCTACAAAGCCTTCCTCGTCGGCGTGGACCGCGAAGCCTGCGCCCACTACAAGCACGCCCTCGATCAATTCCTCCCGCCCGAGTATTCCGAGGTCGTCTATACCGGCAGCAACAACGACTCCGCGCTGCTGAAGGAATTCCACCTCGACCCGAAGAAGGAACGGCAGATCCGAAAGAGCTTTGGCAAGCTGGACCAGATGCCGAGGATTCTCATCGTCACCGAGAAACTGCTCACCGGCTTCGATGCGCCCGTGCTCTACGCCATGTATCTCGACAAGCCGATGCGCGATCACACCCTGCTGCAGGCCATCGCCCGGGTGAACCGCCCCTACGAGAACGAGGCGCAGGAGATGGTGAAGCCTCACGGCTTCGTCCTCGATTTCGTCGGCATCTTCGACAAGCTCGAAAAGGCGCTCGCCTTCGACAGCGACGAGATCAATGCCATCGTGAAGGACCTGAAGCTCCTGAAGGTGCTCTTCAAAAACAAGATGGAGTCCAAGGCCCCGGCCTATCTCGGACTCATCGAGAGGAACTTTAACGACAAGGACGTGGACACCCTCATCGAGCACTTCCGCGATCCCGAGCGACGGAAGGAGTTCTTCAAGGAATACAAGGAGATCGAGATGCTCTACGAGATCATCTCCCCGGATGCATTCTTGAGGCCGTTCATCGACGACTACGCGACGCTATCGAACATCTATTTGGTGGTGCGCAACGCCTACGCGCGGCGGATGTATGTGGACCGCGACTTCCAGAAGAAGACGAACGCGCTGGTGCAGAAACATATTGGGGCATCCCTGGCCGAACCTGCGACTGAGTATGTGGTGATCGACCGCAGCACCATCGAGACGATCAAGATGCGGGAGGAAGGCAAGGCCACGAAGGTGATCAACCTGATCAAGGCCATTGAGAAAGAGGCTGCGGAAAAGAGCGACGATCCCTTCCTGCTCGCGATGGCGGACCGGGCCCGCGCCGTGCAGGAGGCCTTCGAGGCCCGCCAGAGCACGACCGAAAGCGCGCTCGCAGAACTTCTGGTCGCCATCGACAGGAACGAGCAGCGAAAGAAGGAACAGGCGGCGAAGGGACTGGACAGCTTCACCTACTTCATAGTGTCCAAGTTCACCGATGAAGGCATCCCGAACCCCGAGAAGGTGGCGGGGAAAGTGCGCGAAGCCTTCGAGAAGCATCCAAACTGGAAGACCAGCGAGGCAGATCTACGGGAAGCCCGCAAGCAGGTGACCTTCGCTATCTTCTCCGAAGAGGATGACCTGAACAAAGTGACCGCCACCGTGGATGCGCTGTTCACGCTGCTGCAAAGGAGCTACAAGGCATGAAGCGCTGGCGCGACCGGGAGCAGTTCAAAGCCCGCGTGCTCGAATGGGCTGCGAAGCTGGACGTGAAAGCGCACGCCATCTACGTCCGCCCGATGAGCCGCAAGTGGGCCTCCTGCTCGACCGCAGGCACGCTGAGCTTCAACGATGAACTGCTCGGCATGGACACGAAGCTTGGCGACTACGTCATCGTCCACGAACTGCTCCATTTCTCGGTGCCGAATCACGGCAAGCTCTGGAAGATGCTGATGCGGGCTCATCTTGGGCAGTGGGAGAAAATTGAGCGGAGGCTGAAGGCGGGTGCTGGTGGACGATAAGCGGTGCGCAGGCCACCGCTGATGGAGGGCCGCCAAAGATGTCATAACTGTCGGACTATGACATCCTTGGATTTGGCACGAACATGGAAATCGAAAAGCGAATCGAATGGCGGGAAACTGCTGCGGCTGAACACCCGTGGCCGTGAGCGCACTGGGCGTGAACGCCGGGAACAATTGCCAGACGTTTTGCGGGTGGTTGTCCGTGCGTCGCCGGGAAACGGACGGAAAACTCGCAGCGGCGCGTCCCAATCCCGTGAAGTGGCTGGAGGCGGCCGTGACGAAGGCCGCAACGGCACCGTCGCCGGCGAGGCCGCTGCGGGTGCAGTTGCCAGGGGCAAAAAGGGGTGTGCAAAAAGTGACATAATGAAGCGCCCCCACCCCAGCCCCGTGCTCTGGCGTTCGCCCTTGTCCCGGCGACGGATCACTGGCGGTGCCAGCTCCGCCGTGGATGGAGAGCCCTACTCCGGGGTTGGAGAAAAAAAAGCGGAGCCCCTTTCGGAGGCTCCGCTGATTGTAAGGAATGACTGTGGCTCAGGCGTGTTGCATTTCCATGCCCTTGTGGCCGAGCTGCTTCACGGTGCGGTTGAGCTGGTCGAACTCGATCGGCTTCTTGATCACCGTCACCGGCCCGCTCTGAAGGATCTTGCTGAGGATTTCACTGTCCGGATAACCGGTAATGATGACGATGGGGAGATCAGGATGAATTTCCTTCAGGCGCTGATAAACCTCGTCCCCTGGGATATCGGGAAGCTGGAGATCGAGAAAGACGAGATCAAACTTCTGTTTCTCCGCGTAGGAGATTGCTTCGGCGCCACTACCGACGACGATGCGGCCAAATCCAGCCTTCTTGAGGAATTGTTTGAAAATGGTCTGAAGCTGAGCGTCGTCGTCTACTACAAGCACGGTGGGCTGCCCGGAACCTTCATTCTTAAGAATGTCGCGATCGAGGAGGCTGCGTTTAATGCGCCAGCGTCCGCCGATTTGAATAGCAGGAAGTTGCCCCCGCTGAACGAGATAATAGACAGTAGGCAAAGGAATGCGCAGATATTCTGCGGTTTCCTTCACAGTCATGAGTTCTGGTGCTTCGTCAGCCATAATAATGAGAATTTCTTAGCGTTAAGAGATGAGTTGTTGGCGGGTTCTGAGATTTGCTATTACAGTAATCATAAATTCACCGCCTTGATCTGTGCAGATTCTACTAATTCTGTATGACATTGCAAGCGATTTTCATAATTGAATCTAATTTTTTTGAATCTGAGAATCCTACGCATTGGATCGCATCCACTGGATTCTGGAAACCCGTAAAATTCACGGAGCTTAAGAAAGCCATTCAGAACGCGGGTCAGTGATTGCGCTGAATGGAATCACCAGTGTCCCAATTTCTATAGAGATCTCAGACTTCCTCAGCCAATGCTGGACTTTCCGTGCGGCGATTATCAAAGGTTTTCCACCTGCTCCGTCGCTGGATAGGCAAGATTGCTTCCCCGCTTTTAATAGGAGGCTCGAGAAGAGTGAACGGACTCGGCGGTGCAATGCGCGGCGGCATGATGGCCACATTACAGTAGGGACAAGGAGCGACTCTGCCGTCGTAATTTTCAGGATCTTTGATCACAAGAACGGTGAAACAGGCTGGGCAGTTAAACCCCAACTGGCGAAAATTGACCGGAACCGCCGGCATTGGTTCGGTATTCTCCGCAGGAGGAGAGATTGCCCGGGAAGGAGAATAGCTAAGCGGCTCGGGTGCGGAACGCGGCACATCCTCCATTTGAGCCAATCGCCGGGGCACCATCAAACCGGGGCGAGTTCCATCGCTTCGGGGAAGAAGACGCTTTTCGGGAGGAAGCGCACTCAGGGTTACGAATCGCGGACGATCAACCTGAGCATCGTAAGACTCAGTCGGGGTTTTCGCCGCGGCCACAGGCACAGCAGCCCCCATACACGCCGGGCAGACTTCACAATCAGAGCCCGTCGCTGCCATTGACCAGTATGACTGGCCGCAGAAACTACAGATTTGAATAGGGCCACTGCTCATCAGAAAAAATACTACGGCGTTACTTAACCTGATGTAGAGTCTAGAATCAATGGAACATTTCGGATTACCGTAGTAATTTTACCCGCTGCAAATCTGTGCTCGAGCCCCCTCTACTGGAATCAATCCCGCTCCCTGGCTGGCCATTCGACCTTTCCGCCACCCTTCAATCCGGTCAAACCTTCCACTGGCATTCACATCGGGACGGGTTTGCCGGTCTGATTGGTGACGAGCCGGTATTCCTTTCACAAACAGATGCTCGAACGCTAAGGTGCTCCCCAGGGGCCAGCGCGGCAGTGCGGAACTACCTTGGGCTGGACCATGACATGGAGCAGATAGATGCCACTTTTCCCCAGTCAGACGCCGTGCTTCAGCGAGCCATCGAATGGTGCCCCGGCTTGAGAATCCTCCGGCAACCCCGCTGGGAATGCCTCGCGACATTTATTACCTCATCGCTCAAGCAAGTGCCGCACATCCGCCGCATCTCACTCACCCTGCGCGAGCGTTTTGGTCGTCCGGTAGAGGTGGCCGGACTCCCGCTGATGCACACCTATCCGGCCCCGGCGATCCTCGCCGCCGCCGGCGAAGCGGCGCTCCGCGAGTGCGGGCTGGGCTATCGGGCCGCCTTCCTCCACCGCGCCGCGACTGCGGTCGCCAGTGGTGAAATAGACCTGGATTCCATTGCCTCGCTGCCTGATGCCGATGCCCTCGCCGCACTTTGCACTCTCCATGGGGTGGGAGAAAAAATCGCGTCCTGCGCCATGTTGTTCGCATGGGAGCGGCATGGGGCCTTCCCCATAGATGTCTGGATTGAACGTGCACTGCGCGGTCTCTACTTTCCCCGTCGTCGCAAACTCACCACCCGTGAAGTCCGCGAATTCGCTTGGAGGCACTTCGGTCCCTACCGCGGCTATGCGCAACAATTCCTGTTCCACTGGGCCCGTCTCACCGATTGCGGGAAGAAGCCCGCAGCGGCGGCTCCCTCGGGATTACAATCCTGAGCCACTCACGTTCACCCGCAGGAAGCGAGGCAGGCCCCCGAGTCGAATGCGGGCACGCCAAGCCGGGGCGTTTGGAATGACGGGGGCGACGGTATCCGGCTCATCAATCAGTCCGCTCAAACCCCAGGCGTTCAGGTCGGGCGTGGCTTTGGGTTCATAGACGATGCCGGCCTGCTCGCGGTCGTGCCAGCGCCGGTAGTGGAGGGTGATCCATTGCTCGCCATCTATGTCGAGCAAGCTACGATCCCACGAAAGGTCACTGAAAAGGGCCGGATTACCTTTGAAGGCGAGTGCTCATGGCAGCGTGACGCGGTAGTACCTCCGGCCCAGGGTGGCGGCATCGGCGTCTATGAAGCTGAACAGGCCGGCGGCATCGGCGGTGGCGGTGCCGATGGCGGTGAAGGTGACGAGGTCGGTGCTGGCGTGGAGGGTGTGGAGCTGGCCAGGAGCGCCGAGGAGGTCGAGTTGCACCGAGTTGTCAGGCAGGATGCTGGAGGAGATGAAAGTGAGCGCGGCGGTGACGGGCGTGATACTGCCGCCGCCGGTGAGTGGGTAGGTCTGGCCGTTGAGGAAGACATTGGCGGGGTCGGAGGAATTGTAATACAGGATGCAGCCGTTGCCGGTGATGGCGGCGATCTGGGCGAGGCCGCCTTCGATGATGAGTTGCTGCGTGTAGAGCGCGGCGCCGGGGGTGGCGTTGCCATCGCTGAGGGTGAGGCTGTCGCCGGCGGCGAGGCGCACGGTCTGCCATGCGAAGTTGTTGACGTAGCCCGCGAGGGTTGCGCCCATGTCCGCGCCGGCGAGGGAGACATCGTGGCCGGTGCCGCCCTGGAAGATGAGTTCGGAGAGCTGCGTCTGCCATGTCAGGTTTTGCGTGGAGGCGTTGCTGAAGTCGCTCAGGACAAAGAAGCGGTCGCCGGTGCCGCCGGTGAGTTTGCCGTTCGTTCCGATGAGGAGATCGGTGAAGTAGTTGTCGGCGGGATCGCTGACGAAGGTGCCGTTCTCGGTGTAGTTGCCGGTGAAGGTGACGGTGGTTTCGGTGTTCTTGAAGATGCCGTTGTTGACGACGTTGCCGGTGAAGATGGCGGGGTTGTGCGCGACGTGGAGGGTCTTGCCGGCGCTGTTGGTGACGTTGCCATTCACCGTGCTGAGGCCGCCGGTGAGGGTCATGCCGCCGTTGTTGGTCAGGCCGCCGGTACGGAGCGTGCCGTGGCCGGTGATCTGGCCGGTGCTGTTGAGCGCGTCGCCCGCGGTGTCGAATGTGCCGCCCGTTAGGCTAACAGTGCCGGCATTCACGGCCATGCTGCCGGAGATGAGGAGCTTCGCGCCGATGCCGGCGGTGAGGAGTCCGGTGTTGGTGATGGTGCCGCCCAGAGTCAGCGTGCCGCCGCTGGCTTCGATGGTTTGGGAATTAGTGAGGTTGCTCCCGATGGTGCCGCGGCCCTGGATGGTGCCGTTGTTGGTGATGATGCCGCCATTGAGGGCGGCGCTGAGGCCGTCGAGCGCCAGCGTGCCGGCGTTGGTGAAGGCGCTGGTGATGTTGAGGGTGCCGGAGGTGTTGGCGAGCAGTCCGCCAGCGTTGTTGAACGGGCTGGTGATGCTGCCGCGCCCGGTGATGGCCCCGCCGGCGTTGTTGTTGAGCGTGCCCGCGCCGGTGACGATGGCGCCATCGAGGTCGAGCGTACCGGCGTTTTGCAGGGAACTGCTGAGAATGAGCTGGCGTCCGGCTTCGAGATCAATGTTGCCGGCGTTGGTGTTGGTGCCCGTTTTGGTGAGGCTGAAGTTGCCGCCGCTTTGGGTGACGAGGGCGTTGTTCGTGAATCCGCCGCTGCCGGCGATGGTCCCGTAGCCGCTGAGGATGCTGTTGTTCACGAGGGGACCGTTGCCTCCGAGCGTGCCGCCGGCGAGCGTGATGGAGCCGGTATTGGTCAGGCCCGTGCCGTTGGCGGAGAGCGTGCCGCCAGCGTTGACCGTTACGATTCCGTTATTGGTGATGCCGCCGCCGGCGGTGAAGGCGGTGGAGAGAACCCACACGGCGTCATTCTTCAGCGTGCCGGCGAAAGTGCCGCCTTGATAGAGGAGGGTGCCCTGATTGCAGAGCGTGCCGGTGAAAGTGCCGCCGGTCTGCTGGAATACGCCGCCGGGCAGGATGGTCTGCTGCGCCGCGGCATTGAGCGTGCCGGACGATAGGAGGATGGTGCCGGCGATGGAGTTGGCGGCGCTAAGGGAGAGCGTGCCGTTGCCGGTCTTGGTGAGAACTCCGGGCACGGTGACAGGGCCGGACAGGGTGAGCGCGTCGGAGGTGTTCACCGCTCCGCTGTTGAGGACGACGGGATTGGCCACCGTGCGGGGTGCGCCTCCGGCAGCGAGACTGCCGCCGGACACGAGGACGGCGCCGGTGCCCGCTCCGGCATTGGCTCCGAACTGCAGCGTGCCGGCGCTCACCGTCACCCCGCCGGTGAAGGTGCTGGCGCCGGAGAGCCTAACGGTGCCGGATTGCCCGAGGCCGAGGCTGCCGGTGCCGCTGATGACGCCCGTGAATTCAAGGTCCACATTGGAAGGCGCATCGCTGGCCGCTACGCTCAGCAGTTCATTGATAACGACCGGGCTCTGGATGCTCCCCGTCGTTGGGGCATTGACCGGCGAGGTAATCTGCGGCGTTCCCGTCATGATCAATGGACCGGTACCGGTGACATCCCCGCCGTCCACCGTGAGGCTGGTGAGCGTCTGCGTCAAAGCCCCGAGGCTCAGGGTGCCGGTGTTCCTGACGGTCACGGCATTCGCACCGCCCGGCAGTTGCTCACTGCTGTTGGTCAAGAAAACCTCTGCGGCCAATCCGATGTCCTTGCCGATGACGAGTGGCCCCTGGAGGCCTTTAGCGGGAGATGTCATGCCCAGCCGGATTTTTCCTTCCTCCACCCTCACGATGCCGGTGAGGGTTTTGGAAACAGTGCCGGCCAAGTCCACGGTGCCTGCACCGCGCTTGGTGAGGCCGGTCCCGGCATCGTGCAGTTGGGCCGCTACGATCAGGTCACCGGCGGCCGCATTGTCGCCGATTTGGAAGATGCGGTTGGCCGTCCAGCGAAGGATGCCCGTGCTGCCAATAGTCGGAACGCTGGCACCCGTGGTGGTGACATCGCCGTTTATCGTCAGGTCCGCATCCGTCCCGTTGTCATTCAACAAAAGCAGTTGGCCCGCTCCGGTATCAAAGAAGAGTTCGCCGATGGTCTCGGTCTTTCCATTCACCAAAAATGATCCGCCATTGATCGCGACAGTGCTGTTGTCAGGAAACTGATGGTCCCGCAGCGCCTGCGCCGTGCCGCCGGTAATCATGAATGGGCCGGCGGTCGCATTTCCTCCGGCGTTGTCGAGGAACAGGCTGCCCGCAGTATGCTGAACCAGGCCAGTGTAGTCGGAAGGGGTCGCCCCGCCCAGCTTGAGGATGCCAGCGCCAGCCTTCGTGAGAATTCCCAGCCCCGGGGGACCAGTCAGCGTCCCCAGCGTCAAACTCCCGGAGGCCACATCCGCCGTCACCGCCGTGGCGACGATCGTCGTGCCGGTGAACGTGAGGCTATTGGCACCGGAGAATCCGAAATTTCCCGTGAGCTGCGTCGGCGTGCTCAGAGTTCTGGCTGCGCCGTCTGCGATGAGGCTCCCGCCGGAAATCGTCAGCGCGCCAGTGCCGAGGACCGCATTGCCGCCGATGGCCAGCGTGCCCGCCGCAAGCGTGGAGCCGCCGCTGAAGGTATTGGCCCCGGTGACGCGCAGCAGACCGGTGCCCGCTTTCACGAATCCACCGCTGCCGCTGACAATCGCGGTAAGGTCGAGGTCATTGATGGCGGCACCTTCGGCGACGGTGAGAGTGCGCTGGGCACCGAGGGTGAGATTCCCGGAGATCGTGGCGGAGGAGGCGAAGGCGTTCGTGCTCAGACTCCCGCCCAGGATAAAATTATCCGTGTCGCCCAGGCTGATGCTGCCGCCTGTCATCTGAGTCGAGTTGGCAGTCAGCGTCTCGGCGGTGGCGAGGGTTCCAGACACGCTGCCCTGGTTGACCACCAGCGTGCCGAGCGTCTCGACAGCGGAGAAGGTCAGCCGGAGGTTGCCTGAACTATTGACAGTGACCGTTGCCGAATCGGCGATCTGATTCGTGCCGCCTCCGGAGCCGTCGAGGTATGCAAAGTCCGAGCCGACGCCGTCGCCGACGATGATGTTACCGGGAACGGCACTGGCACTGCCGACCTTTTGGAGGTACAAAGAGCTGGAGTTGACGGTCACTCCCCCGGAGAATGTGTTCGAGGAACTGCCCGAGAGGATCACATAACCCGCACCGTTCTTGACCATGCTGCCGGAACCTGAGATCGCGCCTTCCAGAATGATGTTGGCCCCCGGAGACAACGTCAGAGCGTGGGTGCCCGTGTTAATGTTACTGGAGACCGTCAGGGCACCGGTGGAGGTGGTGGCCCATGTCTGGGGCGCGCTCAGCACCACCGCGTGCGCGATGTTCTGTTGCGAATCGTCCGCCTGCGTGATGCCCCCTGCACCGATGGTCAGGGACTGGACTTCGGCTGACTGCAGCGTGAAGGAGGCCGCCGTGTTGTTGAAGGTGAGTGAATTGACCTGGCGGGCGGTGTTCAGATTCGGCGTGGGGTCCACTGCGCCGGCGAAGATGATATTCGCGGTGCCATTGTTCACGGGATTGCCGTCAGGATTCCAATTGAGGGCGGTGTTCCAGTTATTGTCGGCCCCGCCGCCGTCCCATGTCTGCGCATGGAGCGGGCCGGAGGCGATCAGGGCGGTGAAGCTGGTGAAGCGGAGGAGAAGAGCGTGGCGTGGTTTCATGGGAATAGTGGTGTCGGGTTAAAAGGTGTCCGAAGACCGATGCACGAACCGCCGGGCGAGGTTTCAGGGCCGGTGAAAAAAATCTTCGCCGCGCCGGAGCGGACCGGAGAAACAGCTTTCCCCCGGCGGGTGGACGCCTCTACAAGCAGCCATGCCCTCGCCCACTCAGCGCCCTGCCCCGTTTCCGCCCACGGCGTGGACCCGCGTGCTCACGGCGCAGGATGGGCAGGCGCCGTCGGCGCGCATGGCGCGGGAGGAAGTGTGCCGCACGTATTGGCCGCCGGTGTATTCCTACTTCCGCGCGCTCGGCTGCCCGCGCGAGGATGCGCTGGACCTGACGCAGGAGTTGCTGGCAGACTTCTGTGAGGGCGGGCTGGCGCGCGTGGCGCGAGAGATTGGGAGCCTGCGGAGTTATTTGAAGACGACGGCGCGGCACTTGATGGTGAATCTCCACCGCGATGCCTCGGCGAAGAAGCGCGGCGGCGGTGCGTTTCATCTGCCACTTGATGAACTGGATGACAGCGCACTGCCGGCGGACCCGGAGATGGCGGACGCTTTCTACGACCGCCGCTGGGCATGGACGATCTTCCGCCGCGCAATGGACCGACTGGCGGAACTTTACACCTCGCGCGGCAAGGGGCCGCTCTTCGCGGCTCTGAAGGCCGGGCTGATTTCGCAGGACGCACTGAAACCTTACGCGGAGCTTGGTGCAGAGTTCGGTGTGGGAGAAGCGTACATCAAACTGGAAGTCCACCGGGCGCGGAAGCGTCTCGGGGATTCGCTGCGCCAGGAAGTCGCCGCCACTCTGGAGCCGGAATGCGATCCGGCCGCCATCGAAACTGAACTGCGCTATCTGCTGCGCGTCCTCGCTCATGGCTCCTAGTCCAACATGCCCGCGCTGCGGCGAGCCGCTGACGGTGGGCGCGATCCATGGGCTCTGCGCGTCGTGCCTGGCACGCAGCGCGGATGAGTTGCTGAACCTCGCGGAGCCGGAGTCGCCGGATGATTTGCCACCCGGCGTGCCCGGCTATGAACTCCACAAGCCGCTCGGCATCGGCGGCATGGGCCAGGTTTTTGAGGCAACAGAGACGGTCAGCAGCGAGCCGGCGGCGGTGAAAATTCTCGCACCGCGCTGGACCGCGGACGCAGAGGCCGCGGCGCGCTTCACCGCGGAGGCCGCGGCGCTGCGGCTGCTGGAGCATCCAAACATCGTGCGGATCCGCGGCACGGGGACCACGGACGATGGCCGGCTCTTCATCGCCATGGAACTCGTCGCCGGCTGCGATCTCGGGCGCCTGCTGCGCGCGGACAAGCTGGAGACGGCGCGCGCTTACGACATCTTCCTCAAGGTCTGCGCCGCGCTCACTCATGCGCACAGCCGCGGCATCGTGCATCGCGATGTGAAACCGTCGAACATTCTCATCGGCCGCGACGGCACAGTGAAGCTGGCAGACTTCGGACTCGCCAAGCATCTCGCCGACGAGCACAGCCACTACGGCATCGGCAGCCTGACGCAAACGCGCGACACCTTCGGCACGCCTTATTACATCGCGCCGGAAGCCCTGCGCGGCCGCGCCGACCTCACGCCCGCCGCCGATGTCTATGCGGCGGGCGTGCTGCTCTATCATTTGCTCACCGGCTCGCCGCCGCTGGGAAACTACACGCCGCTCAGCCAGGCCGCCGGCTTGCCGCGCAGCATGGATGCCGCGCTGGCCGGCGCTTTGCAGGCCGACCCCGCGAAACGCAGCGCCGATCTCAGCACACTCACCCGCGGCGTAGAGTCCGCGCAGCGCGGCTACTCGTTGCGGCGGCGGAAGTTCATCGCGCTCGGCGCCGCCGCCGCCGTCATCCTGTCAGGCGCAGCGTGGACCGCCGGCTGGCTCACGGGCCGTCCCCCTCCGCCGCCACCACCGGTAGTTTTCGACGATCCCGCGCTCGCCACCGCTGCGCAGCCCTGGACCAACAGCCTCGGCATGAAGTTCGTCCCCGCCGGCGGAGTTGATCTGCTCTGCTCCGTCTGGGAAACTCGCCGCCGCGATTTTGAAGCCTACGCTCTCGCCGACGCCGCCACCATTTCAGAGTGGCGACTCACCGGGCAGAAACAGCGCCGACGCCTGGAGCGCGTACAGGTGCTCACCGCCGAAGGCTGGCAGGATGGTGACGCCTCCTGGCGCGAGCCTGGCTTTGCGCAAACCCCCGATGACCCCGCCACGGGGATCGCCCTCGTGGATGCCGAACACTTCTGCGAGTGGCTGACAATCCATGAACGCAGGGAAGGCCGGCTCAAAGCGCCGCAGCATTATCGCCTCCCGACCGACGCTGAATGGAGCGCCGCCGCCGGACTGCCGGACGAATCCGGCATCAGTCCGCGCATGAAGAGCAGCGTGCTTCTACCGCCGCCGCCTGACATTCCCGGCAACTGCGCCGGCGATGAAGCCCGCGTGGCCCCGTGGCCTTCCACATGGCCGGTGCGCGCCGGGCGCGATGACTTCCCGCGCACCGCTCCCGCCGGCTCCTTTCCTCCGCTGCCCAACGGCCTGCACGACATGGGCGGCAATGTCAGCGAGTGGACGACCAGCATCTACGCGCCCAATCTGATCACCCCGGGCGGCATTACCTACGCGCTGCGCGGCGCCTCATGGGCCACCGGTACGCCGGAGGAACTCCGCTCCCACCACCGCCGCTCCGGTCGCCGCCAGCGCGCCGTGGCCGACACCGGATTCCGCTGCGTGCTCTCGCTCGCGGACGCGGATGAAGCACCAGCAGCGGAGTCGCCCTGACGGCACCCTCCCCTTCGGCAGCAAGTGCGGGATTTTCTTTTGCGCCCGCTGAGTTCTCGCCTACGGACGGCGCTTCCCGTTCCCCGATCAGTTCATGCCAGCCAAGCCCACCGACCAGTCTCCAGAGCCCGACGACCAGCTTCCTCTCGAATTCGACGCCTCAGATGCGCCGGAAGGCGAGGGTGCGGCGACGCCGGGGGAGATTGCCGAGGAGGCTGCGCCGGTGGTTCACGCGCACCCCATGACCGCCGTCACGGGCAAGGTCACGCCGCGGAATCTCCACCACGTGGGAGAAATGTATGGCCACTGGTTCCTCGACTACGCCAGCTATGTCATCCTCGAGCGCGCGGTGCCGCACTTGAATGACGGCCTCAAGCCCGTGCAGCGCCGCATTCTCCATACGATGCACACGATGGACGACGGGCGCTTCAACAAAGTCGCCAACATCGTCGGCGAGACGATGAAGTATCACCCGCACGGCGACTCGGCCATCACCGAAGCCCTCGTCGGCCTCGGGCAGAAGGACCTCATGGTCGAGACCCAGGGCAACTGGGGTAATATATACACCGGCGACGAAGCCGCCGCCGCGCGATACATCGAAGCGCGCCTCAGCAAGTTCGCCATCGAAGTCGCCTTCAACAGCCGTCTGACAACCTGGGCCGCCAGCTACGACGGGCGAAACAAGGAGCCCGTCACCCTGCCGATGAAGTTCCCGCTCGTCCTCGCCCAGGGCGTCGAGGGCATCGCGGTAGGACTCTCCTGCAAGATCCTCCCGCACAATTTCAACGAACTCTGCGACGCCGCCATCGCCGCGCTGCGCAAAGAGAAAGTCAATCTCCTCCCTGACTTCCCCACCGGCGCCCTCATGGACGCCACGGACTACAATGAAGGCGTCCGCGGCGGCAAAATCAAAGTCCGCGCCCGCGTTAGTAAAATAAAGAAGGGCAACATGCTCCAGGTCACGGAGATCCCTTTCGGCACCACCACCACGGGTCTCATCGAGTCCATCCTCGCCGCCAACGAGAAGGGCAAAATCAAGATCGCACGCGTCGAAGACTGCACCGCGGAGAAAGTGGATATCCTCATCCATCTCCCTGCCGGCACCGACGCCGACGACATGCTCGCCGCGCTCTACGTCTTCACTGATTGCGAAGTTAGCATCTCGCCGAATGCCGTCGTTATCCTCGACGACAAGCCGGTCTTCCTCTCCGTCATCGAACTCCTCAAACAGTCCGCCGAGCAGACCAAAGACCTCCTCCGCCAGGAGCTGGAGATGAAGCTCAACGACCTTGAGGAGAAAGGGCACTACTGTTCCCTGGAGAAGATCTTCATCGAAAAACGCATCTATCGCGACATCGAGGAATGCACCACCTGGGAAGCCGTCATCGCCGCCATCTGGAAAGGCGTCCGCCCCTTCCTCCTGCTCCTCCGGCGCGCCGTGACGGACGAGGACATCGCCCGCCTCACGGAAATCAAAATCAAGCGCATCTCGAAGTATAACAGCTTCGAAGCCGACGAGCAGATCAAGTC
>JANOZA010000124.1:0-10743 GCA_031429155.1 Verrucomicrobiota bacterium
GCCAAGAGATCCTTGAAGTACAACAAGTTGGCCATCAGCACATGTTGATCCCCCTCGATGCGCATGGTGCGCGATTTCACCAGCGCCATGATGTCGTGGAATCCGGGGGGCGGCACCGCCCGGCGAAACTCGCGCCAGGCGTGTGATGTTCATGGCATCCTGCGCGACCTGCCACAAGTTTGGCCCGGCCGGCGCGGAAGTCGGCCCCAACCTCACCGGCATGGGCGCGCACAGCCCCGGTGAATTGCTCGCCACCATCGTGGACCCCAACGCGGAAGTTGATCCGTCGTTCACCGCATGGAACATTGAGACGAAAGACGGTCAGGCGTTTGCCGGTGTCATCGCCCGCGAGAATCCGACGAGCCTGTTCCTGAAATTCCAGGGCGGCGAAAAGGAAATCAAGACCGCCGACATCAAGTCGAAGGTGAACACCGGCCGCTCGCTGATGCCCGACGTGCTCGGCGAACTCGGGCCGGATGTGCTGCGCAACATTATCACCTACATGCAGGTGACGGACGGCGGCGATCGCTTCCGCACGCTGGACCTGCGCCCGGCATTCACCACCACCACCTCAATGGGCATCTACCAGAGCCAGGAGTTGAAGGACCAGACGCTGCCCTTCAAGAAGACCGGCACAGTCATCGTCAGCGGCGTGCCGTTCAATATCGTCGCGCCGGAGAAGGCACCGCAGAATATTCTCGTGCTCAAAGGCGGCCCGCGGGAAGCCTACTGCCACACGCTGCCGCAAAAGGTGGAGGTCAAAGCCGGCGGCTTCAAAGCCAACCGTCTCCACATCCTCGGCGGCGTGACCGGCTGGGGCTGGCAGCCCGGCGGCGACACCAGCGACGTGCTCAAGATCACCATTCACACCAATCAGGGGCAGCGGGAAGGCATCGTCTGCAAGAACGGCGTGGAGTTCTCCGACTACTATGCCCGCTGGGACGTGCCCGGCTCGAAGTTCGCGCCCGGCATCGTCGAGGGGCATCAGATCCGCTGGTTCAGCAAGCAATTGAACATGGGAGCTGTCGAGATCGAGCGCATCACGCTCGAATCCGTGAACGGCGGCGCCGCGCCGACGATTGCTTCGATCACTCTGGAACTCGCCGCCCCCGGCGCGCCGCTGCAGAGCGGTGATGGTCCAAAGAAAGAAGGCAGCGAAGCAAAACCAGCGCCTCCGGCTCCGGCCCCTGCAGTGGCCGCACCGGTCGTTTGGAAAGCCGGCACCAAAGTCCTCCTTATCGGCGGCGGATCGTCGCACGACTATCAGAAGTTCTTCAACCTCGCCGACACCGCGCTGCTCACCGGAGCCGGCTATTCTGTGAACTACACCGAAGACGTGGCCGTGGCATCCAAAGAACTCGCCAACGCCGACATCGCCGTCATCAGTGCCAACCACGGCAGCTTCAGCGGCATCACTTTCCGCGAGGCACTCAAGAACTTCACGGACGCCGGCAAGGGCCTCGTGCTCCTGCATCCGGGCCTGTGGTATAACTTCGCCGGCTGGCCGGAGTACAACGCCACCTACGCTGGCGGCGGGAGCAAAGGACACGACCGTCTGGGCGAGTTTGAAGTGAAAGTTATTAAGCCGGATCACCCGCTGCTCAAAGGCGTGCCGGCGAGTTTCAAGATCACCGACGAACTCTATTACTACACCGCTGATCCGGCCGGCAGTCCCATCGAAGTCCTCGCCACCGCCACGAGCACCCTCAAGCCCGGCACTTATCCGCAAGTCTTCACCGTGAAGCATCCGAAGTCGAAAATTGTCGGCCTAACTCTTGGCCATGATGCGAGAGCCCACGACCTTCCAGAATACAAAACGCTACTCCTGAATGCCGTGAAGTGGGTAAAGTGACATGGAGCCACCTTCGCCCACGCGCTAAACGCCATGGAGCGGCGTCGCTTCCAGCCGCCGTTGTAACCACCGCGCGAAGCGCCACTTCAAACGCGTGACGTGCCCAAAATAGTGCGCTTCGCGTTTGATTGAGACGGCGGCTGGAAGCAACGCCGCTCCACGATGATCCTCAAGCCATTCGAGCCCTCGGCTGAGAAGCGAGGCACGGCCAACCGCTTGCCCCACTGGGAGCAGGACGGCTGCACGTATTTCGTCACCTTCCGCACGGCGGATTCCATTCCTGCGGAACTGTCCGCCGCCTTTGAGAAGGAACTCAACGCGTGGCTGGATCGTCACCCGAAGCCGTGGGACGAAGTCACGGAGCGCGAGTATTGGGACCATTACGGCGGCCGGTTGGAGAAGTGGCTGGATGAATGTTACGGCGCTTGCCTGCTGCGCCAGCCGGAGCTGGCGGGTATCGTCGGCACCGCGCTGCAATTCCACGAAGGCAAACTCTGCACGCAGTCAGCGTGGGTCGTGATGCCGAATCATGTTCACGCGCTGTTTTCTTTGTGCGCCGGCACGTCACTGGCGAAGCTGCTGCACTCGTGGAAGAGTTTCACTGCTACCGAAATCAACCGCCGCACTGGAAAGAGCGGTGTGTTTTGGCAAAAGGATTACTTCGACCGCCTCATCCGGAGCCCGGAGCATTTTTGGAGATGCGTGCGCTACATTCGCCGGAATCCCTCGAAGCTGCGACGTGGTGAGTATCTGTTGTGGGAGTCGCCGTGGGTATCAGAAACGTTTCGCGAATGACATGGAGCGGCGTCCTTCCAGGCGCCGTTGCAGCCATCGCGCGAAGCGCCACTTCCATGCGCGACGAGTCCGAAAATATGTCCGCTTCGCGTTTGATTGAAACGGCGGCTGGAAGCAACGCCGCTCCATGGGCGCTCTGATCTCAGTTCACTACGATCGGGGTATTCACCTGGCCGGGGCACCGTTCGCGCTGGATGCGACGAAGGGCGGCGGGTGCTCGGTGGTTTCTCATGCGCATTCGGATCATGTCGCGCGTCATGCGGTGACAATCACCTCTCGGTCCACGGCGGTGCTGCTGCGGCAGCGTTATGGTGCGGGGAAGGGGACGGTCATCGCGCTGGACTGGAACGAGCCGTGGGAATGTGAGGGCTGGCGCGTGATGCTCACGCCGGCGGGCCATGTGCTCGGCAGCGCGATGGTCCATGTGACGCGGCTGAGCGACGGAGCGACGCTGCTCTACACCGGAGACTTCAAATTGCGCAGGGGCTTGAGTTGTGAGGCCGTCGTCGCACTGCCGGCGGATGTGCTCGTCATGGAATGCACGTTCGGGTTGCCGCGGTATGTGTTCCCGTCGCTGGAGGAAGTGCAGACGACGATCCGGTCATGGTGCCTCAACGCACTGGATTCCGGAGTGGTGCCGGTGATGATGGGGTATTCGCTGGGCAAGGCGCAGGAGATTCAGATGCTGCTCGGCGGGGAGTTCCGGGTCGCCGTTCATCCGTCGGTGGCCGTGATGAACTACCGCTACGCCGATCTCGGCTTTCCCCTGCCGCCGTGGGAATCCGCGGGCGATGATCTGTCAGGCCGCGTCCTGGTGATGCCTCCGGCGGCAGGGAAATCGGAGATGCTGACCGCCATTCCCCGCAAGGCCGTGGCCATGGTCAGCGGCTGGGGGCTCGATCCCTCGGCGCGCTGGCGATACGGAGTGGAGGCCGTGTTTCCGCTGAGCGACCACGCGGATTATCCGGACTTGCTGCGGCTGGTGGAAATGGTGCAGCCGCTCCGCGTGCTGACCACGCACGGCTGGCACCGTGAATTCGCCGCGACGCTGCGGGCAAAAGGCCACGATGCGTGGTCCCTGCATGGAGGGGATCAGATCGAGTTGTTCGACGATGCGGCTTTCGATGAATCCACCTTGATCGCCCGATCAGCGCGACGAACCTCCATCCAATGAACGCGCCGTCTCCGTTAGCCGATGCCGACGCCGTGAAAACCATCGCGGCGGCGCTGGGGTTTGATGATTGCCGCATTGCGACGGTAAAGGGCCCGGCGGCGCACGCGGACGCCTACCGTGAATGGATCGCTGCCGGTGAGCACGGCGACATGGGTTACATGGCAAAGACTCCCTCCCGCCGCACCGATCCGCGCGAGGTGCTGGCCGGTGTGCGCTCAGTGGTGACGGTGGCGCTGAATTACCATCGCCCGTCGCCGCCGAGGCGTGCGGATGATGGCGCGCGCGGCCGCATCGCGCGCTACGCGTGGGGGGACGACTACCACGACGTGATGGATTCCAAGCTCCGCGATCTGGCTCAGGCCCTCTCGGAAATGGGTGGCGAACAGAAACTCTACGTGGACACCGGCCCAGTGCTGGAGCGCGATTGGGCGAGCGCAGCGGGACTCGGCTGGAACGGCAAGAGCACGGTGCAAATCCACACGCAGCTCGGCACGTGGACCTTTCTCGGGGAAGTCCTCACCACCCTCGATCTGGCGCCGGATGCGCCGTCGCGTGATCACTGCGGAAGTTGCACGCGCTGTATCGCTGCGTGTCCGACTGCCGCCATCACGGCACCGCGCCATGTGGATGCGCGGCGTTGCATTTCTTACCTGACCATTGAGCACAAAGGCGCGATCCCAGAGGAGTTCCGGCGGGCGATTGGCGACCGCATCTATGGGTGCGACGAATGCCTCGACGTCTGTCCGTGGAACCGTTTCGCCAAAGACTCACGCGAGGCTGCCTTCGCCGCGAGGCCGTTCGTGGCCGGCTGGCTACTGAGGGAATTCCTTTCGCTCACGGACGATGGCTTCCGAGAACTTTTCCGCTGGTCACCGATCCGGCGTATCAAGCGCCCGGCGTTTCTGCGCAATGTCTGCGTGGCACTCGGCAATGTCGGTGATGCCGCGGACTTGTCGGCGCTGGAAGCCGCCGCAGCAGGCGAGAATGAACTCGTGACCGAACATGCGGCTTGGGCCATCGAGGAGATCAGGCAGCGCCGGTCTCAGTCTTCTCCCTCTTCCAGTTTCGACTCCAGGCCGCCGAATTCATCCCAGGTGTAGGCGCGGCCATCGGTGAGGCAGCGCTGGAGCCAGAAGAAGAGTTCCTGGAACTCCGCGTTGTCGGCGCGGACCTGTTGGATGAGCCGCCAGTCGAGCGTTCTCATGCGGGGAGTCGTGAGTCGCTGACGGCGGAGGCGCTGTTGCAGAGCTTCAAATTCGCGAGGCGTCATCTCCGGAATCTCGTGCGCCGGGCGGAGGTCGTCGAGATCTTCGACATCCAGGCCATAGCTGATGACTCCGAGTCCATACTCGGTGCCGAGCTGCCGGAGTTCCTCCACGAGATGACCGTCGCTGACCGGCGCGGCGATTACGAGATCACCGGTGTGACCCCATCGCGCATTGCTCAGCGCCTGGAAGAAATCTGCTCGCAAGGAGTCCGCCGAGATTTCGATCTGGAGCTTGACGCTGCACAGGGAGAATGGCGGCACGCCGAGTGCGCGTTTGAGTTCGATCTGCGCATTGCTGAGACGGATGCCCTGGTCGGTCACGTCGCCGAGTTCCCAATCCACCACGGCGGCGTCGGGACATTTCCACAGATTCTCCCGCGGCGCGCCGGGGGCGAATGAGGACTCGAAAAGAAAAGGGAATCGGCCGCCACTCTCCATGTCCCGCGCGAAGATGGCGCGGAACTTTTGCTGACGGCTGTAGGCTTGATCCAGCACGCCGGAGTCTGTTTCGAAGAACATGCCGAGCCGGGCCTGCGTCATCGTCACCGGCGTGCCACCTCCCATGGCGGCGCGGCGCAGATAGTATCCCTGGCCCTGTTCCACCTTGGCGATGGGGCTCGCCGGGTCGAGGCACATGATGGAAAAGTGATACCGCAGCGTGGCGTCGCTGTATTCCTGGCGCAGCCGGTACTTCACCAGCCGGATGAGTTCGGTGCCTTTGATGGCATCGGCGGGATTGGGCCGCAGAATTTCCGGGAGTATTTCCTTCAACTGATCCCTGAGATTCATCGGGCGCGGACTGGTAAGTGAGTGAGCATGGACAACGGTCGCGCGGAAGTGCGCGGCAGCCAGTTGTGGCAGGGCAGGGCGGGGGAGTCAAGCCTGGCGGAGAACTTCTGCGCTTAGGGGTTGGCGTCCGATTCAGCCGCTACTGCTTCGTCACAAACTCATCCGTATTCAGCAGGGCGCGAATCGTGAGCGTCCATGCGGCACGGGCGGCGTCGGTGCCTTCGCCGGCGGTTTTGACGGGGTCGAGTTCGCCTTTGGTGAAGCGCTGCTGCTGAGCGGTGAAGAAGGCCGCGAGGGTGGCTACTTCTTCGTCCGCAGCGGGGCGGCTGAAGATGCGGAGCAGCAGCGCGCGGAGCTTTTCCTCCACGGTCCCGGGCTGTGCCGCGATGGATTTTGCCAGGCCCTGCGCGGCTTCCATGAACATCACGTCATTGAGCAGCGTGAGTGACTGAAGCGGAGTGTTCGAGACGTCGCGGCGGGCAATGCAGGCTTCGCCGGTGGGAGCGTCGAAGGTGGTGCTCATGGCGAACGGCGCGGTGCGCTTAGTGAAGGTATATAATGACCGGCGGTAGCGGTCTTCGCCGGTGGCGGCTGTCCAAGCCATTGAGCCGTAGGTGCCCTCGGTGGTGACGCCGGCGGGCTGCGGCGGGAAGACGCCGGGGCCGCCCATTTTTTTGGAAAGCAGTCCGGTGACGGCGAGAACGCTGTCGCGGATTTGTTCGGCCTCCAGCCGGTGCCGCGGACCGCGCCAGACGAGGGTGTTTTCGGGATCAACTTCTGCGCCGCGTCCGGTGACGCGCGAAGACTGCTGGTAGGCGGCGCTCGTCACGATGAGGCGCTGCAGTTTCTTGACCGACCAGCCGCTTTCCATGAACTCGACCGCCAGCCAGTCGAGCAGTTCGGGATGAGTAGGGAGATCGCCCGTGTAGCCGAAATCCTCCAGCGTTCGGACCAACCCGCGGCCGAAGAACGCGGCCCAGTGGCGATTCACAATGACCCGGGCGGTGAGCGGATTTTGCCGGCTGACGAGCCAGCGGGCGAAGGCGAGCCGGTCGCGTGGGGCGTCGGCGGGCAATGGGTTGAGGAACGAGAGTACGGCGGGCTCCACTTTCTCCTCCGGCTGCGTGTATTCGCCGCGGTGGTGAAGGTGTGTGGGGCGCGGATTGCTGGCCGGGCGCTCGCGCATGACGAGTGTGGTTTGGTATGACGCCGGCTTGTCGAGATTTTCGATTTCCTTACGGGCGGCGGCGAGTTCCGGAGCCTGCGTGAGGAATGCAGAGAGCAGCGACGCGCGCTCGTCTGCGGTGACGGATTTCTTTGTCAGCAGCCGTTGAGTCTCCGCGCTGAGTGACGATGCGGTAGCGCGCGGGGACGTGGTGATAGAAATGCGGAAGTGTCCCAGCGAGCAGGCATAGTGGCGTCCGAACAGCATCTTCAGCGAGAGCGTGCCGTCGGCAGGGGTGAGGGGCTTTTCGAGAACGAACACAGCCTCGTGCGCGCGGCCTTCACCGCCGGCGGTGCTCCAGCCGGTCTGGGCGTCGCCATCGGTGGCGGCCTTGGCGTTCACGTTCTGTCCGAAGTTGTTTTTCGAATAGCTGTCGGTGGCGGAGGCGATCTTCACCGGCTGGCCGCCTGCGGTCAGTTGAAACTCCCCCATAAAGAAGTCGCCCTTCGGCCCTTCGTAATAGGCCATGCCGGGACCGCGGGCGGGCAGTGAGTCATGAGGCAGGGCTTCCAGTTTCACGGCGGTGATCTCCTGTTCGCCCGTCTTGAAAGTGAGGTCGTAGGTGTCGGACTTCGAGATGTCGCCGCTCGCGAGGACCGAGTTGTCAGGCAGGACGGTGAGCAGCGGGGAATTGGAAACAGCGTGTTCCGGTTTGAGGGGAATCCAGTCGGCGGTGACGGCCCGCTCTTTCTTCTGCCAGGCAGCGAAGGCCTGGATCATTGCGGCGCGCGGCTCGGTGGTGGCGGCATTCGCGCCGATACTCAATCGCACGCGGCCCATCGTGTGATGGCTGCCGTGCTGCTGGGAGAGCTTCACGATGAAGCCGGTCCCTTCGCCACTGAGGTGAATGGGTTCGTCGAAATGAAACACAGCGGTCTTGGCTTCATTGAGTTTGCCGCCCGGGGCATCCACCGCCCAGCCTGTTCCAGGGTTGCCGTCTATCGCGTCACCCGCCGGGAAGCCGCTTTGCTCGGCTGTGGCCTCTGCGGAGGTGAGCTTGTGCTTGTGCGGCTTGCTCCCGAGACTGGCATGTACGGTTTCGACGGTGACTTCACTGAGAACGAAATTCCCGTGCGGCGTGCGGCCCGGGCCTTTGCGTGGAAGGGAGTCATCGGTGAGCGCCTCAATCTTCAAATGCCTCACGTCCGGCAGCTTCGTATAGAAGTAGATGAGGGCTTCGGTTTTGGCAGGGCCAGGAGAAGTGAAGAGCACGCTGCCATCGTCCAGAATTCGAGTGTCGTCGCCGTCGGCAGTGACGCTCGTTGGCTTTGCCGTCTCCCATTGGATTTCGCCGCCTGGCCATTTGTCCGGCAGTGCGGCGAGGAGCGCGGTGCGCTTTTCCGTGCGCTTACGATCATGCTCATCGGCATCCGGCGGGCGGATGGGGAAGTCCGGCTCGTCGGCGTTGTTGAGGAATGCCATCATCGAGTAGTACTCGCGGTGCGGGATTGGGTCGAATTTGTGCGTGTGGCACTGCGCGCACTGGAGGGTAAGGCCGAGCCACGATGCGCCGGTGACGGCCACGCGGTCGGTCATGGCGTGGAAGCGGAACTCCAGAGGATCAATGCCGCCCTCCTCGTTGAGCATGGTGTTTCGGTGGAACCCGGTGGCGATGATCTGCTGCGCGGTCGCGCCCGGCAGCATGTCACCGGCGAGTTGTTCGATGCTGAATTGATCGAATGGCATGTCATTGTTGAGCGCGGTGACGACCCAGTCGCGCCACGGCCAGATTTGGCGACCACGGTCTTTTTCGTAACCGTTGGTGTCGGCGTAGCGCGCGAGGTCGAGCCATTTGCGCGCCCACCGTTCACCGTATTGGGGACTGGCGAGTAACTTGTCGGCGAGATTTGAGATTTGAGATTTAGGATCTGAAATTGGCTGGGCGGTGAAGGCGAGCACATCCGCCGCCGATGGTGGCAGGCCGGTGAGGTCGAGCGAGAGCCTGCGAATAAGTGTGGCCGGATCGGCGGGCGGGGAAGGGGCGAGGCCAGCGGCGGCGCGTTTGGCTTGAATGAATGCGTCGAGAGGGTTCGTGCCGGGGGCAGCGGCGGGCACCGGCGGGCGCACCGGGGCCACGAACGCCCAGTGCTCTTTATATGCCGCGCCGGATTCCACCCAGCGGCGAAGCGTTTCTTGCTGAGTGGCGGAGAGTTCCATTTTGGCCGCGGGGGGCGGCATGATTTCATCAGGATCGGTGGTCAGGATGCGGGCGACGAGCTCGCTCTCGCTGACTTTGCCTGGCACGATCGCCGGCTTGCCGCTCTTCGCGGGAGCGGTGGCTGAGGCGGACAAGTCGAGGCGGAGCTTGCCTTTGCGGGTCGTCTCGTCGGGGCCGTGACATTTGAAACAATGGCGCGCGAGAATCGGCCGCACGTCCCGGGCGAAGTCGGGCGGCGGCTCCGCGGCTGAGAGCGCTGGAACGAGCAACGTAAGTAATAGAAGGGTACGCATCGGAAACATGACGCCGAAAGCCTGGCCGCAGGGTTGCCCGACTGCAACCACGTCCAATCCGTCAGATTTCGGTGAGCGAATCCAAATTCGTAAATGATCAAATTCGGTGATGGTCATGCCAGACCGGCTGTGATTTAATCCGGTCCCTTATGAAACTCCGTAACCTCACTCTCCGACGACTGCTGTGCACTTTTCTCGCCTTGGTGCCCGTAGTCACCCCTGCTGGTGCCGCCGTTTTGCCTGCTCCGACGATCACTTCGTCAGCGACATCGTTCAGCGCCTCTTTTGTCCCGACGAGGCTGTTCGATAACCTGGAGACGACGGAATACGCCTCGGCGACGCTGGGGGCGGGGGTAGCCTTTTCCACCACGGCGGGGACGTGGATTCAGATGGATTTCGGTGCGCCAGTCACCATGGACAGGATGCTGCTGATGACCCGGAATAATGCCGTGGACGCGATCGGCAACTACCGGCTCATCCTCAGCAATGATGCCACTTTTGATGCGACAGACTCTGTTTTCACCATGTCCGGTGCGGGGACGACCCTGGCGGCTCCCGTTAAAGCCTTCACCCAGACCACGGCGCGCTACGCCCGCTGGGAAGTAGCCACCTCTACCGGCACTTCGCAAAATCTTGGCGGTGCGGAGATGCGGTTTCTCAATGCGACGGCCGGCAGCGCGCTCATCACGCCGGTGACGGCCTACAACTCCGCCACGCAGTTTAATGCCAGCTACGCCCGGGCGAACGCGGTCAACGGCAACGCCGGCCGCGGCGGCAATCTGGAATACGCCTGTGCCAGCCTGGGCGCGGGCATGTTTGTGGATTTCGACATGGGCAGCGTCGTGCCGGTGAACGGATTCGATTTCTTCGACCGCATTCCGAACGTGGACCGCACCACGGCGTTCAGTCTGATTTTCGACGACGACAGTTCCACTTTTGCCAGTCCGGTGGCCACGCTGAACTTCTCGCCCGGCTCCCTCGTCTGGGGCTACACTCAGGCATTTGCCCCGGTGAATGCCCGCTATGTGCGACTGGATGCGACGGCGACGACCGGCGCGACGAATAACTCGGGCATCCAGGAGATCATGTTCTATCGGGACAGCAATGTGAATGCCCCGCTGGTGTCGAATACGGCGGCGACCAGCATCGCGGCCAACAGTGCGACGGTGGGAGGAAGCATCACCCGCGTG
>JANOZA010000125.1:0-4824 GCA_031429155.1 Verrucomicrobiota bacterium
ACCAGCCGCTGCCGAACTGGACTTTGCCGGGCGTTTTGCCGTCCATGAAGTTGCCGCACATCGTCGCCAGCGTGTAGTTGTCGCCGGGGTTGATGTTGTAGAGGATCGTCTTCGGCAGCGAGCCGTCGGTATCGAGTGCGTCGAGATAGCGGGAGAGCCGCTCCGCCTGCGGGTAGTCGCCGATGGAGTCGAATCCGGTATCCGGCCCCAGCGTGCGAAAGGCCCGACTGCTGTTGTTCCGCAGGGGGCCGAGGTGGAGTTGCTTCACCCAGCCCTTCTGCGCATCGAGCTGGCCGCTGCGGATCATGATGAACGTCGCGAACTTCTGCTGCTCCTCCAGGCTCACCGGCAAATCCTGGCGGGCGTTGTCGTAAATGCGCGCGATCTCAGGCTCGCTGGCAAAGCTCGCCGTCGCCTGCGCCAGCCCGTGATCGCTCAACCGGCAGCCGTGCTGGTGGAAGAATTCATGGCGCTTCTCGAAAGCCGCCATCAGCCCCTGCAGCGTCGCCACGTCTTCATCCGCCGCTGCGGCGAGACGGTCCACGTATTTATTCCAGGTCTCTGTCTGGTCTATCTTCAGCAGCGCATCGGGCCGGAAGGTCGGCAGAATCTGCGTCTCGCAGCCGCCGTCTTTGATGGCGCGGTGGTGCTCCAGCGAGTCGGCCGGATCGTCCGTGGTGCAGACGACCTGCACGTTGAATGACTTCAGAATCCCCTGAGCCGAACGGTCGTCGTCCTTGAGCCGCGCACTCGCTTTCTCCCAAATCGCCGCTGCCGTGTGCGGAGTGAGGAGTTCGTCTATTCCGAAATAGCGTTTCAGTTCCAGCGCACACCAGTGGAAGAGCGGATTGCGCAGCGCCTGCGGCAGCGTGCCGGCGAAGGCCATGAACTTATCCATCGGCGACGCATCGCCGGTGCAGTATTTCTCCGCGACACCATTCGTCCGCATCGCCCGCCACTTGTAGTGATCGCCCTCCAGCCAGATTTCGAAGAGGTTCGCAAAGCGCCGGTCCCTGGCGACGTCCGCTGGCGGCAGGTGCGAGTGATAGTCAATGATCGGCTGAGTCGCGGCGACTTCGTGATAAAGGCGCACCGCCAGCGGTGAGTGAAGGAGGAAGTCGTCGTGAATGAAGGACATAGGGCTCGGAAGGGAAGGGGGCCGGAGCCGAGGAATGAACCGCGCCGCGCTGCGCGCAAGGTGGAGTTGGCTGACCGGAAAACCGGCGGGTCTCAGTTTCGCTTATCCTTCTGCTCCCTGACGACCATGCGCATGACTCCCTGAATCATGAGTTCGCCGCGGGGGAGCAGCGCAGGATACTTTGGGTTTTCGGCGCGGAGGAAGTGTTTGCCGCGTTCAATGACGTAAGTTTTGAGCGTGCTCTGGCCGTCAATGAGCGCCGCCACGACATCACCAGACCGGGGATCAGCGTTCTGCTCCAGGATGACGACATCGCCGTCCATGATGTGTTTCCCGATCATCGAATCCCCCGTCACCCGCAGGGCGAAAGTACGGTGCGACTTCGGGATGCGCAGCGAGTCCACATCCACATAGACCATGCCGTCCGGCTCCTGCGTGCGAAGATCCCCGTGACCGGCAGGGATGGCGCCGAGCAGCGGAATGCCCGCCACGCGCTTTTCCTGCGAACCCGTCAGCCGTAGCGAGCGCGCAGCATTGACGTCCTTCGAGAGCAGCCCCTTTCGCTCCAGGGCCTTCACATGTAAATGCGCCGCGCTGGGACTGCTCAGACCGAGGTGGGCGGCTATTTCGCGGATGCTCGGCACCGGCCATCCATCGGCCATGCGGCTGCGGATGAATTCGAGGGCGTCTTGCTGGCGGGTGGTGAGCGAGGTCATGGGAACAGGTGTTCGGTATCGAACGGATGTTCTATTCCCCGTCCGGCTTGTCAACCGGCGGCATGGCCTGCCGTCATTTCCAAAATGGCCGCGATGGTCCGCGGGGCATTGCCTTCAAGGCGGTTGTTCACGTAAATGAACGCCCGGTTTTTTCCGGCCATATTGCGCCGCTGGAGAACGATGTCCGCCGCTGTCCGGCGCAGTTCCGGCAGTGGCTCTTTGATTTCCGCGTAGGGCGAGAAGGTGTCCACGGCTTCCTGATACTTGCGGCCGGGTTTTAGCAGGAGCCGTGCACCGACACACTCAGGACGCGTCACGCTGCCGGGCATGGACCATTGCTCAGTGAGCGATGGCATATCCGCCCACGAATTGAAGACGTGCGTCACTCCGTGCCTCGCGAGCATCGCGAAATAGTCCGGATGCAGGAACGACCGGTTCCGGATTTCCACGCCGTAGTCCCAGCCGCGCGGCAATTGTCCGAAAAACCCATCCAGCGCGTCCACGAACTCCCGTCCCCGCGTGAAGTCGCCCCGGTCGAAGGCAGAGAACTCGAAGATGAGCAGCCCCATGTAGTCGCGAATCGCCATGCAGGGGGCGAGAAAGGCGTGGGTGAATAATTCCGCGTCGAGGAAGTGCGGGTTCATCTTCCCGCCGCGCGGGCCGAAGCGTGGCAGCTTCGGAAAACGCTTCACCGTCACGTCATCGGTCACCTTGAATGAAAACCGGAATCCTGGGGAAACGTCCGCTGCCAGCCGGAGCAGTGCATCGCGCTCCGGAAACTTATAATACGCCGCATCTACACACACCGTCGGGAACAGCGCCGCATATTCCGCCAGGCAGTTCTCATTGAATCGCGCCTCGGACACTTTGCCCCGATAAACATAGCGCTGCTCCTCATACACGCTGCCGATCCAGCCCGGATACTTCCATGACGACGTGCCGAGATACACTCCATCCGCCGCCAGCGAACGCAGTGCGCCCTGCACAGACTGATAGTCGAACGGCGTCATCCGGGCCCAGCCTGTGCCGAAGGCCGGCATCCTACAAGCGTCTGCTGCTAACCCATGAACCCCAGGTCCGGATGCGCGAAGCGGGAGAGATTAGGAAAGACGGTGCTCATTTCCGTGCTGCCGACACCGAACCACTTGGCGATGGTGGCGGCGTATTCGTCCACGCTGGTCGTGGGAATATAACGGCCGCGGGCGTTGGCCGTGTCCACATCGTTGGGTCCGCCGACAGTGAGGTTGGGTATCGTTCCGTAAATATTATTGCCGGCGACCGGTCCGCCGACCACGAGTGCCTGACCGCCCCAGGCGTGGTCGCTGCCGCCGGTGGCGTCGGCTTTGTTGGGCGTGAGCGTGCGGCTGAAGTCGCTGCTGGTGAAGAGGCACACTTCATTCGTCACCCCGATCTCCACCATCGCATCGTAGAAGGCCTTCACGGCGTCGTCCATTTCGGTGAGGAGCGCCTCATGGCCGCCGGCCCCCGCGCTGGTCTGATTGTCGTGGGTGTCGAAGCTGCCGAGTTCGGCGTAGAAGATCTGACGCTTCTGACAGAGAGTGTTCCGCGCGGCGATGAGTTTGGCGATCATCTGGAGTTGCTGTCCGGTGCCGGTATTCGGAAAGACGGTAGTGAGCGTGACGCCGCTGATGGCGCTGGCGAGGAGGATGTCTTTTTCGTAAGCACGTTTCTGTGTGGACGCGATGCCGCGCTCAAGGAGGTTGGTACGCCCTGCATTCATTATGGTCTGGAAGGCAGCCATGCGTTTACCCTCGGGAGAGGTCGAATAGTCGGTGGGATCGGGCGTGAGTTTGTCGGCCTGAGTGGCGCCGGCTTTGAAGGCATTGGCGTAGGTGGTGCCGTAGCCGTAGTAACTGACACTGCCGCCGGTGGTGACGGCATACTGCACAGTGCTGCTGCCGACCTGGAAGCTGTTGGCCCCGGCGAGTGTCATGCTGATGGAAATCTGCGCGCCGAGATCGGTGTTCCACGAGTTGAGCAAATCGCCGAGGCGTCCGCCCCAGCCGGTGGTGAACGGTTTGTCAGGGACGCTGCTTTGCCACTGAACCTGCTGGTCGCTGTGACTAAACAACTGCGGCGGCGTCGCGACGCTGCGGTTCTGGTATTCGGCCTTGGTGGTGGGTGCCAGCAGCGTCCCGACATTGGCCACGACCGCGCAGTCGCCCGCGGCGAAGAGCTGCCGCATCTTCGGCAGCTTGTGATGAAACGCATAGGTGCTGCCGTCGCTGTAGGTGGCTGGCGTGATGCCCGTCGCGGCCAGCGAAGAAGTGGGCACCGCCAGAATGCCGCGCGCCGCATCATAGGCCGTGCGATTGGGGCCGGTGACGGGAATGATCGTGTTGTTGGAGTCATTGCCGCCCTTGAGGAAGAGGCAGACGAGACCTTTGTATCCACTGATGTTCCCGCCGCCCGCCGCGAGCGCTGAGCCGATGCCGCGGAGGTGGAAGAGGGTGTTGGCAACTGCACTGGTGCTGAGTGCAGTGGTCAGCGTGCGTGAGAGAAAGCTGCGGCGGTTGATGATGTTCATGACGGGAGAGTTGGTTGAAGTGATCAGTGACAGGGCTCGGTTTGGTGTGTGATTGTTGGAGGTTGGTGCTTTCACCTTTGAATGAGGTAATCCGGCGAGTTGATCACCAAATACAGTGCCGTCCGAACCTTCTCTGTGTTGTCCGTGATGCCGTTTACGGCGGTGATGATGGCGTTCCTGGTGTCGGTGCTCAGTTGATGGGAGCAGAAGATGCGGTCGTAGAAATCCACGAGTCCCGTCGCGCCGCCGCTGGTGTATGCCGAGGTGGCGGCGGTGAGGCTAATGCTGAGTTTGGTGAAGTTGCCGCTGGCCCCGGCGATGTTGCTCGGCTGCGGCCCGGGATTGGTCCCGCCGGCGGGCAGATTGTAGATGAGGCCGTAGAAGTAGTTTGGATTCGTGACGGCGTTGGTTTCGTTGGTGAT
>JANOZA010000126.1:0-9303 GCA_031429155.1 Verrucomicrobiota bacterium
CGTGCGCATTTCCGTATAAAGATCCCATGCTGCTGATTTGTCCGCCGGCGAAGGCTTCCATTCCTTGTCCGCGAACGGGGATGGTGCCCCGGAAGCTTCAAACAGCTTGTCGCACTCAAGTTCCTTCAACTTATCGGTCCAGAGACTCATAATGTTTTCGTAGTATTGTGGAGTAGTGGGATTCGGTGCTTTCAGAAGTCACGGCCTCACTGGCTGGAGGTTCAATTCCTTCAGCCCCAAAGATTCCGCCTGGTCCACGAGTTTCCATAGATCGTAACGATAAATTGGGAGATCGAACACGTCCGCCACGGTTTCTAAGGTCCGCTTATCGCCATCTTTCGCTGCGACTGAGTCATGGGATGTCCAGCGACTTTCCAGTTTGGATCTCAGGTTCCTCAACTCATCGTCCTTCCACCTCGGAACATCGGTCTCACTCCGAAAGGTGGCTCTACCGAACTCATCGAACAGGCGGACCTGCAGTTGATCTCTGACTTTGGCCACGATTAAGAGATTCGTCCCCGCTGTCGGCAGAGCGCTCTCGTTGTCCTCAACTCGCAAAAGCAGCCGATACGGAACGTCATCGTGGAACGACTTGCCCGTAATTCTCTCGAGAACTTTCAAGATTCCGGAGCGGGTAGTTCCAATACAAAGCGGGTGTTTGAGCACTTTGATCAGGCCGTCTTTCAAGGCCGCGGTGCGCAATCCGTCTTTCAGCGACTGCACCCCGCTGAATACCTTTCCCCGTCGCTCGGGAGCGGTGTCAGCCGCCACATTCTCAACTCCGGAAACGCCCTCCGGTGTGGGCATCCGCTCGCGCAGAGTGCCCAGCGCACAACCAAGGAACGCGAATTTCTGGGAATCGTTCTCCCGCTGCATCGCGGCCAGGAGCACTTGGGCTCCCTCCGCCGCATTTCCTGCGGGCAGTCGCTCCTCCAAGCTGGCCAACGACTGGCCGAATCGGGCGAGGGTTTCAGCATCCTTCTCCAGCTTCATCGCCTCGACAATCTCCCCAGCTCCGGCCGCCGCTTCCTCCCAGGGCAGCTTAGCGCCCAGATTCCCCAGCGCATTGCCCAGCACGCCAAGAGTCTGAGCCTCCAATCCGGCAAGTGCCGCCGCGGCGACAGCTTCGATTCCGGAATCTGAATCATCCCCGGCGATGCGTGCGACGGGACTTCCCGCTACCTGCGCCTGTCGCCCCCTAAGTTCCGCTGCCTTTGCCGCCTTCATCGCGGAAAGAATCGCTCCGGCTCCGGCAGCGGCGTCCTCCTTAGTCAAATGCTCGCCCAGTCCCGCCAGACCATAGGCGAGTTGAGCAAGTTTTTCGATCTCCATTTCGGTCCGCATTGCCTCCACAATAGTTCCAGCGACGGCAGCGGCATTATTTCCCCTGCCCAACCCAGCCAGAGCCCCTCCCAATGGACTGCGAGTGCTGGATTGGAAGTGGCGACGGGATTCGGACTTCTCGCCCTGCATCGCTTTCACGACTTGCCTCGCGGCTGAAACTGCATCCTCCACGGATAACCGGGGCCCAAACTCGCCGAGAGTTTCTCCCAGCAAGAAATGGCTGCCGCCTGTTTTGTCCTCCAGAATTGCCGCCACGATCCCCTCTGCGGCTAGAGCCGCATCCGCCGCGGATAAGCTCTCGCCGAGGCTCAGGAGCGCCTGGCCCAAGTGTGCAAAAGACTCGTCCTTCTGCTCTCCCTTCATCGTCTCAAGAATCCCCTGGGAAACGAACTTTGCATCCACCTCTGGCAACCTGGTGCTCAGGCTTTTCAGCCCTTCACCGAGGAGCGCGAACGTTTCGGCCCGCTGCTTCATCGCCTTCTCCGCCTCAGCGCCCTGGGTTGCCTTTGAGTTACTCCCGGATGTGCCGGAGGTGTTTCCGTCGCCCTCATCCGCTCCAGATTTCCCAAATGAGAACAGATCTCGCAACGGGTTTCGGAGCACCAATCCCTGTGCCGAAGCCGTGCCGGCACCCTTGCCGGTCGCCATCGCGAAAACTATCGCCCGCGCGCCGGAAGAGGCGCAGTCCTGAGGCAAGTGCTCACCCAGACTCCCCAGCGCCATACCGAGCACGCCCCGCATGGGAGCATCCCCGGCATGCATGGCCGCAAGTATAGCCCTGGCAGTAACCACCGCCTCCCGTTCCCGCAACGCCTCTCCCAATTTCCCCAGCCCAAAGCCCAGGACCCTCAGGGTCTGCGCGTCCATCCCTGGCTTGACTGCCTCCAGCAAGCGCCTGTGTCCGGCAGCCGCGCACTCAGCCGGCAACTTCTTGCCCAGCCCCCCCAGCGCCACTCCGAGGGCTGCGACAGAGTCATTGTCCTTTTCTGACTGCATCGCCCTCACGAGCACTCCGGCTCCGGAAGTTGCGTCCTTTTGAGGCAATCGCTGATCCAGAAGTCCCAGGAGCTGACCAAGCAGGAAAAGAGCGTAGCTACTTCTCCCGGGTTTCATCTCCGCCACAAGCACCCCGGCAAAACTTTCCGATGCCGGCAACTGCGCGTTCACGCCTCCGAGAACCTGAGCCAGAGCCACAAGTTTGAGATCATCTTTCTCGATCCGCATGGCCGCTGTGATCCCTGCAGCAAGCGCAAGCACGTCCGCCTCCGGCACCTGTTGGCAGAGGCTTCGCAGCACATAGGCGAGCTTCACGAATTCCTGGGCATCCGCTTCACTCTTCATCGCAGCTGCGATCAAGCCGGCTCCGGCAGCCGCTTCCGTCGCGGGCACATTTTCTCCCATGGAACTCAGTAATCCACCCATGTCCGCAAGAGTGGTGGTGTCCGGCGCGAACTTCATCATGTCAACGACCGCCTTCGCAGCGGCAGCGGCGGCCCCGGCAGGCAACTTTTCGCCCAAACTTTCCAGTGCAGCAATTAGTTGTCCGAGGGTTTGGACGTTGATCCCGGGCTTGATAGCGGCCACAATGGCTCCTGCTCCGGCGGCTGCGGCCTCTGCTGGCAATTGCCGACCCAGACTTCCCAGTGCCCCAACGAGTTGCGCGAGGTCTTCGGCGGACATCTCTGGTTTGATCGAGGCCACGATGGCTCCTGCTCCGGCAGCCGCAGACTCTGCTGACAGCTTCTCACCCAGGCTTCCCAATGACTCGACGAGTTGCGCGAGGGATTCAGCGGACATTCGCGGGTTGAGTGAAGCCACGATCACCCTCGCTGCGGCATCCATGTCCTTTGCTGGCACCCTTGTGCCCAGATTTCCGAATGCTTTGATGAGTTGAGCGATCGCTTCGGCGGACATCCCGGGCTTGAGCGAGGCCACGATGACTCCGGCTGCGGTAGCCGCGCCCTTGGTCACCGCCTCTTTCGCCACGGCGTCATTCTCCTGCACCGAGTTGCCCAAGCTTGTCAGCCAGAGGCACAAGTCCCCAAGCCGTTTAGCATCCATCCCTGGCTTCATCGCGGCCACGATGTATCCGCATCCAGCCACCACCTGCCCCCCCGCCAAATGCGTGCCCAAACTATCCAAAGCCTGCGCTAGGCTCGACATTTCCTCTCCAAGCAGATAAGGCTGCATCGCCATCCGGATGGCGCTGGCTCCCGTGGCAGCGTCGTTTCCGTTCATCCGCGCGCCCAGAATCCCCAGGGCGCGGCCCAGTGCGGCGAGCGAACCGGCGTCTTTTCCAAACTGCATTGCAAATCGAATCTCACCGGCTCCCGCAGATGCCGCCGCCTCGGGCAGATGCGGGCCCAAGCCCCCCAGAGCCATGCCCAGTTCCGCCAGTATCGAAGCGTCAGGTGCTCGTCCCATGGCCGCTGTGATCAATCCGGCTGCAGAAACCGCGTGCTCTTTGGGCAACTGCGCGTCCAGGCTGCGCAGCGCACGGCCCAGTTTTGCCAGAGATTCGGGATCACTCTCTGCGCTCATCACTTTTATGATTTCGACCGCGCCGACTGCCGCTTCCGGTGCCGGCAACCTGCCGCCGAGGCTTCCCAGGGCCTCGCCCAGTCCAGCAATTATGCCGACGTCCTTCGCCTTCTGAATCTCCATTACGATTGCGCCCGCCAGCGCGGCCGCGTCCTTCCCGGGAGCCCTCGCGAGGACGCTCCAACGCGCCGGGTCTGATCCCGTAAGCGCCTCATCATCCTTTTTACCCTGAAGCGCCCTTATGATGTGCATGGCGCCCGCTACGGCATTGGGTTCAGGGATCCACCCCGGGAATTTCCAGAGCCCTTCGCCAATCAACCGAAGCGTAGCGTCGTCATGCGAAAGTTTGATGTTACTAAAAACTGCCGCAGCCACAGAGGCCGCACTTTCCGGAGGCAACTGATTGCCCAGCGCGCCGAGCGCCTTTCCGAGCCGCTTGAGGATAGCGGTATCCACTGCGGGTTTCATCGCCCCCATGATCGAGCGGGCTCCGGAAATAGCGTACTCCACGGGCAAGCGAGCCCCCAGGCTGCCCAGAGCCTGAGCCAGCGTCGCCATGTCAGAGGGGTTCCCCGTCTCCGATTTTTGCATCGCAAGACTAAGTGCCCTGGCGACAGCAGACGCATCCTCGACGGGCAACCATTTGCCCAAGCTTGCCAACGCCGGACCGAAGGCGATAAGTTTCGCGCCATCATCATCCGGGGGCAGGCACTTCAATATTGCCCCGGCACCGGCAGAGGCATCAGTAACGGATAATCTGGCGCCAAGGCTGCCCTGCGCCCTGACCAGCGCCGCGAGAGTAGCGGTGTCACGGGCCGTCGCAGTCAGCATCGCCTTCATGATGGCCGCAGCCACACCGGGCGCGCTCTCATCGGGCAACCTGCCGCCCAGGCTCGCCAGCGCTTGAGCGAATTCCGCCAATTGCCTGGCTTCACCCACAGCAGGCATCGCGGCGATGATCTCCCTCGCTCCGGCAGCCGCGTACTCCCCTGCCAGCCGTGTGCCGAGGCTTCCCAGAGCCCTGCCGAGTCCCGCAAGGGTGTCGGCATCCGGTCCGGACTGCATCCCTTTTACGATATCCAAAGCTATGCTGCCGGCATGGCTGTCTCCATCGAATCTCAGGCAAAACTGGGCCGCAGCCACCTTTGCCATCGGCGCAGCCTGCCTGCTGAGCAGCGACTCCATGGCCATCTTGCGCAGTTTCACCCGCTTCTCGGAATCCAATCCAACCAGCGCATGAGAGACGTAGTCCATTCTCCTCTGAAGCTGGCTGGCAAACGTGTCCGTTCTGAGTGCATACTGTAAAAACTCTTCCCTTATAGCTTCAGGGATCAACGAGACATCCCAAAGGCTTTCCGCCTCGGCGGGAGTCAAGGGGCTACCGGCGGCTCCATTGCCGATGGGCTTCAGGTATTCCTCCAGGAGAGAGGCGAGCGACGTTTTGGCTTTGTTCTTTTCACCCTCCGCATTCTTCCTTTCGATCACCGCGGTTGCTGTCGCTTTCTCCGCTTCCTGCTTTGCTACGTAGGCCTGCCAGGCTGAGCCGGCAAGGATAGCACAGGTCACTGCTACTCCTGCCCTCAGGGTTCGGCGCGCGATCAGAGCCCGGCGTTTTCTGATGTCTTCGGCATGCTTACTCCGATCGAGGAATTCAACTGCATCAGCAAAGCCCGAATGGTAGCGTGCAGCCCATGCCGCAGTGGGCCTGCGCTTCTGCTGCCATTCTCTTGCCCGCTCAAGGTCGCGCCCCTGCAACAGGTCAGCATCACCGGATTTCCAGCGGGACGCCGCTTCCGCCAGCCGACAATAACTGTCGGCAGCCCCTGACTCTTCTTCGAGCCACGCCTGAAGCCGGGCCCACTGGCGCAGGAGCGCCTCATGGCTGATGTCGAGGATTGATTCCACACTGAGGTCTCCCGCGGGCGAAGCCATGATGAAGTTGCGCCCCTCCTGCTGGAAGAGGCGGACGATTTCCATCACCTCATGCGGCTCAGCGTTCGCCATGGCGGCGACTTCCCCCAGCTTTGCCATTCGCCGGATGAGAGCCCCGCCGTCGCTCTGTTCGCTCAGGCAGAGAAAAAGTTGCTGCACGATCCGCTGTTCCTTCTCCCCGGCCAGAGTGGCCCATGCTTCCTCCAGATGCTGGGAAAGGGCACCGGCAAACCCGCCCACCTTTTCATAGTCGCAGAGAAGCAGGACTTTTTCCTCGTTCCCGCTGCCCAGTCTCGCCAGACCCGCAAACCACGTCCTCATCAGCGCGTGCTGCATGAGAGGAAGCTGATCCGGATCGGTGCCCGCAGCGTTGAGCAAATGATTCACGAGATCCGGAGCGGCCGTCCAGCCGAAGAGCATCAGCGGCTTCTCGATGATTTCCTGCATCTGTCCCCGTGTGAGGCGGGGTACGAGGAACTGGCTGTCACTGATCACCTGCGGCAAACCAGGAAACACGTCACAGTCACCCAGGAAATCTGAGCGCATGGTGAGCATGACGTAGATGGGCAGCTCCGCTTTGGCGGCGGCCTCCGCGGTCGTCAGGAGGAGGTTCACAAAAGCAGCAGCGTCGTTGCGCACTTCATGCAGAGCCTTCCCTCCTGTGGACGCACCCGGATTGCGCCTCCGGAAACGAAAGATTTCTTCAAACTGGTCCACCAGGAGCAAGAGCGGCACCGCTGGTTCGAGGCCGGCTTCCTCCACCACTTCCAGGAAACCTCGCGAGCTGGTTTGGAGAGTCGCCTGCGTGAATGCCACATCACCAGGATCCACCTCAACACCGCCGCCGGTGGCCCGGTGAAATTCCACCGCAAGGTTACCAAAAGGATCACCACCAGGCCGCATAACGATGAAACGCCAGTCCGTCCCCGCACCCAGCAGATAGCCCTGCCCAAGCACCGGAAGCAAACCGGCCCGTACCAAGGATGATTTTCCCGATCCACTGCCGCCCACGACTGCCAGAAACCGGTGCTCCTCAAGGCATGCCAGCATGCGATTGATGTCCCCAGCCCGGCCAAAGAACAGCCCCGCCTCGTGCTGCAGAAAGGGCCGCAGGCCAGGGTAGGGCTGCGTGTGAGCTGGTTTGGCAGGCGTGACACTCATAGGACGGGCCTCCGGAACTTGAGTTCCGTGATGAATTTCTGAAACTCCTGCTCGGAGCTGCCGCTATCAATGGTTCGGAAGAACGGGGGCGGTGAAGCCAGCATTTGATTGCGCTTTTCAGGCGGGGCAAAATACAAGACGCACGCCGGCTCGACCGGCTGCTTCGATAACCGCAGATCCATGAACGTCCTCATCTTCTGTTTGATCCACTTGCCCTCCGACTTCTCCCCAAAAACCAGCACCAGCCCCGAGTAGTCCCGTATTTTTGCCAGTTCTTCGAGCGGCTCAGTCTCGTCCACGATTTCGTAAGCCATGTTCTGGCTGGCAAGCCGGTCGCGAATTTGAAAGGCAGCCGCGAGATCCCCGCCGATGACATGAATCAAAACGGGATTATCCCCAGTCTCCGGCGCGGCGGGTTTCGCCTCCCGCAGGGCCAGTTCCTCAAGCTTCGCCTTTATCGCGGCTTTGAATTCTTCGAGATCCTGAGCCATCACGTCGCTGGCCCCGACAAACGCGCGATGCGCCTCGTTCTTGATGGTTTTGACATCCACCGCTTCGCGCTCATAGGCACGAATTGTTGGAATGCCCGCAGCCTGGGCCCGGGCCAACTGCAGCCCCTCATATCCTTCGGGAACATCCTCCGTTCTCCTCGTCCCAAAGGATCCCAACAGTTGGACGAAGAGCTTTGCCTGAGCCAGATCCGTTTCGAGCATCTCCGTGAATTCCTCCGCCCCGCGGGGATACACCTTCGCAGGCAGCACACGATAGCCCAGTTTCTCCACGAATGTCGCCAGAGCATCCCTGGTATCATCCAGGTCCGGCGTGCCCTCCGCAAGGTAGATGGCCGGGGCCGCCGGCACCGCCGCGACCGTCTGGGACACTGCGCGTTTTGACACCCCGCTGACCGGAGTCTGCTTCATCTCAGTCAACTTCCCCGCCAGCTTCTCCCTGAGTTTTAGAAGTTCCCTCGAATACTCCGTGCCGAAGGGATCAAGCTCGGCCTGGACTTCCCTGTCGAAAAAATTGAAGCCAATCAAATCACGAATCCCCTCTGGTCTCTTTTCGAGGGCTATGTCTGCAAGGTGAACCACAAAAAGGCGCCCCTGCGCCCCCGCAGATTCCACAAAGGCCCGGATTTCCTTCTGGCACCACATGGAACTCAGATAACCATCCGACAAAACCACCACGAGGGCCGCCGTTTTATGAATCGCGCTGTCTATGGCGGACGTCACGGATTCGTTTCCCGCCAGATCCTCGAGGTCCATCCAAATCCCGGTCGCCCCGATGCGCCCGAGTTTTTGATCCACCCGCTTCTGCAACTGATCCTTCAAGTAACTCACCCAGCGAATCTCCCGGCCATTGCGATCCGAAGGCGTATTGTCCACCTGGGCGTAGCTGATGAAAATGTCCTGCTCAAAACCGGTTACGTATGCCATGAATCTGTGAGATGTAACTGCTGTTCGTGACTGATGCGTTTAGGGGATCGGAGTCGAATCCAGTTCGAGACTGGTTGTTCCCCGCGTTCGATCCCCGCGCTGGTAGCGGAGAGGCAGCTCAATCGAGCAGCCGAATAAAATTCCGCGCCAGCGAACGCTCCCGCGTCTTCGCCCAAACACCATCGCCGTCTCTGCCGCCACTTGGCCCGGTATTCGCCTCCACGGTGAATACCCTGGTGCCTTTATCGTTCGTAACAATTCCGATGTGACTCATGTCAAAAATCATGATGTCGCCCGTGTGGAGCGTATTGGACATGGAATCGGTCATGACGAGCAGTCCGCGCTTCTTTGCCCAGTCATGCCAGCCGAAAGCAGCTGGCGACTTGCAGCGCCAGGCTTCCGCCTGCGAGGGGGTCTTTCCCAGAGCCGCGAGGACCTCGGGATCTTTCAACCACTCCCTGACCCAGTAGCAAACGGCGGCCGCACAGTAGGGCGCACGGTCGGCGTATCCTTCGGGATAGGTAGTGGCCGGCCAATATCTTTTCATGGCCGGCCCCTGATTCCGGCTGGATTCAGTTTGGCCGACATCACGCGAGGCGATCTCAACGAGACGATTTCGAAGTTTGAGTGAGCTCATGGATTGCGATAGAGTGGGTTGAGGTTCAGTTGTTACGGATCATGCATTGAACAAATATGACTGCCATGAAATTGAGTTCCGGATTCGCGGCGATCGGGGCTTGGATCCAGATCACAGGCATCCCACAGGATTTGATCAGAAGGATGTGAGGGTATCTGAAAAGTGCGGGTGACCAGGCGGCAAAATCGTGATGATTTGGAGGTGTTATGGAAACCAAATCAAAAAAGACATCCGCCGCCCAGCCGACCCGTC
>JANOZA010000127.1:0-9868 GCA_031429155.1 Verrucomicrobiota bacterium
CCTGCTCATCGGCGGCGGCAGCGGGCATGAACCGATTTACCATGGCCTCGTCGGTCACAACCTCGCCGACGGCGCGGCCTGCGGCGACATCTTCGCCGCCCCGCCGCCGGATGTCGTGCTCGACGGCACCAAAGCCGTGAACCGCGGCAAGGGCGTGCTTTATCTTTACGGCAACTACGCCGGCGACGTGATGAACTTCGACATGGGTGCCGAACTCGCCGCGGAAGAAGGCATCAACGTCCGCACCGTCCTCATCTGGGACGACGTCTGCAGCGCCCCGCCCGACCGCAAACACGACCGCCGCGGCATCGCCGGACTCGTGCCCATCGTCAAACTCGCCGGTGCCGCCTCCACGGTAGCGGATTCGCTCGATGAACTCGAACGCATCACCCTCAAGGCGCGCGACAACACCCGCTCCGTCGGCGTCAGCATGTCCCCCGGCAGCATCCCCGCCACCGGCAAACCCACCTTTGAAATCGGCGACGACGAAATCGGACTCGGCATGGGTATTCACGGCGAAAAAGGCGTCGGCCTCATCCCCCTCGGCACCGCCGATGAACTCACCCCGAAACTCCTCGACCTGATCTTCGCCGACGATCTCGCGTTTAACTCCGGTGATGAAGTCGTGCTCTTCGTCAACAGCCTCGGCTCCACGACGATGATGGAACTCCTCATCGTGAACAAGAAAGTGAAACAAGTCCTCGCTGCCAAAGGCATCAAGGTCCACGACACCATCATCGGCCCCCTCGTGACCTGTCAGGAAATGGCCGGCTTCTCTTTGAGCCTCACCAAGCTCGACGACGAACTGAAGCGCCTCTGGAACATGGAGTGCAGCAGCGTGTGCTACACGAAGCTGGCGTCGTAAAGCCTCACGGCAGCGGACGGACCGCCGTGGCCCGAAAGAACCGGCGGGCTCCGGCGGGGATGGCAAAGGTTTTCTCCGTCACCCCGCCCGCATCTGGCGCGAACGCGCCCCCTGCCGTCGTCCAAGCCTGGAGAGCGGCACTGGACTCAATGAGGTAGAGCCAGCCCGGCGCGTTGGTGAAGCGGAGCGCGACGGGGTTGCCGGACGGGGCGAGCGACTGGCCGACAAGCTGCAGCCAGTCGGCGGAATTTTGTTTTTTGTGAAAAACAATGTCACTTTTTTCGCCCCGGCGCGGCTAATATAGCACCATGATATCCCTTTTCCCGCTGCTCCGTCGATTGACCACCGCCTCGCGCCTGAGGCCTGAGGTGTGGGCAGCGGCAGGGGATGCGGAACTGGTGCTGTCGGCGCGGCAGCAGGACCGCGCGGGGAAGGAGGCGTTTGTCGAGATCGTGCGGCGGCATCAGCAAGCGGTGGCGGGGGTGGCCTACAGTATCACCGGGCGCATCGGGCTGACGGATGACATCGCGCAGGAGACATTTCTCTGCGCATGGAAGCGGCTCGGCACATTACGTGAACCGGGGAAGCTCAAGGCGTGGCTCGCGAAGATCGCGCACGACTGCGCCGTTGATGCGCTGCGCCGGGAGAAGCCGCACCAGCGGCTGGACGCTGAAACCATGCGCGTGACGCGGGCACCAGACGCTCCGCCGGACTGCGCGCTGGCTGCCGCGGAAGAGGAGGCAATGGTGTGGACCGCGCTGGGAGCGCTGCCGGAAACGGTGCGCACACCGCTGGTGCTTTTTTACCGTGAGGGCCAATCGGTCGCCGCCGTGGCAGCCGCGCTCGACCTCAGCGAGGACGCGGTGAAGCAGCGGCTCTCGCGCGGCCGCACGGCGCTGCGCGAGCAGGTGGCAGCGCGCATCGAAGGCGTGCTCTGCCGCGTGCAGTCGGGGCCGATGGTGATCGTGGCCATCACCTCAGCAATTGGCCTGACAGCCGCTCCGGAAGCAGCGGCATCAGCAGTGGTTTCAAAGGCCACTGGGGCTGGACATCCGCATTGGCTCACGGCGGCGGCGGCCGTGGCGGTTTGTGCACCGGTGGGCTGGGCGATGCGTCCAGCGAGAGGGATGCCCGCGGCTTTGCCGGCTTCGGGCGCGGTGGCGGCACCGACGGATGCGCTGGCGGAGTTAGCGGACAATGCTCTGCTTCGCGAATGGCGACGGCTGCACGCGGTGCATGGCCGCGATGCGGCGGCGATGACGGCGATCTACGACGCCGTCCAGGACGCGCAGCCTGACTTTCACCGGCACGCGCTGCGCCACGCGCTGCTCCTGGAATGGGCGGGCGTGGACCCGGCAGGCGGGCTCGACTTTCTCCGCCCCCAAAAGCAGCACGGCCACGCGACGGTGATCGCCCGCGAATGGCTGCGGCGGGACGCACCGGCGGCGGCGGAATGGCTGGCGGCAGCCGCGCCGGACGCGCCGGAAATCGTCCGCGCCCTGCTCGCGGAAGTGGCGGAGCGCGCGCCGGAGCAGCTTGCAGCGATGGCAGGCGCGCTGGCCATGCCGGAGGACGCGGGGAAGAAGGAAATCAGCAGCGCATTTGAAATCTGGGCCGCGCGGAATCCATCCGGCGCGCGTGCTGCTGCGGAGACCATGCAGGGCAAGCAGGCGGCAGCCGCGCTGGCCGGAGTGGCGGCAGGCTGGGCGCAGCGCAACGGGGCCGCAGCGGTCGCGTGGGCCAAGGCGATGGAAAAAGGCGGCACGCGCGATGCCGTGCTCACTGCGGCCATCGTGGGCTGGGGGCGCGCCGATCCTCTCGCGGCGCTCGGGTGTTATGAAGACTTGCCGCCGGATGTCGGGCACAACGAATCAGGAAGGGCTGATCTCATGCGCGCCGCCGTGGAACGCGATCCCGATGCTGCGTTGGAATGGGTGCGGATTCATGCGGACAAAATCAGGAGCAGCGGCGTGTCCGATACTTTCTCCAGCGTGCTCGACGAGCGCTTCCGCAAAGACCCGGACGCCTTCCTGACATGGCTGACCGGCTACAGCGAGAGCGGACGGAAGATGCTCTTCCAATCGCTCTGCCGCCGCGCGCTGGATACACCGGAGCATGGCGCACGCCTGTGGACCTGGGTGGGTGCGCTGCCCGCGAACCACGCGCAGCACGAGATGCGTGACTGGATGATCCGTGTCGCGCCGGATGCGGAGCAGGCACTGGACTGGATGAAATTACTGCCGGACAACTGGATATCGTGCTCCCTTATCTGGACGCAGATTGACTCTCGATTTCTCAGCCGCCTGTCGAACCGCCCCGGTGCATCCCGCGCCGATGTGTATGAACGCATCATCGCGGAATTCCCTCCAGCGCTCCAGTCAGGGCTTTATTGCAAGGCGCTGGAGGCCACCGTCGAATGGGACGACGCGGCGCTCGTCCGGTGGAGAGACCGGGTGCTCTCCGGGCACAAAGAGTCGCGCGGCGTTCAACTGTCGGCAGCGGCCCGCAGCATCGCCCGCGTGAATCCGGAACTCGCCATCGAGTGGGCCCGCGCTCTGCCCGATGGATGGCAGCAGGACGCCAGCATCACCTCAGCCGTGAGCATCTGGGCGGAGGGCGATCCAGCCGCCGCGAGCACATGGCTCAATGCGCTGCCGCCTGGGAGAGAAAAGCAGACCGCCACCATCGCCCTGGTCAACGCGGTGGAGGCAGAAGATCCTGAGCGGGCCATCGCGTGGGCCGTCACGCTGCCGGAGAACGCGCTGGGTGAGGAGGCATGGTGCGAACTGGTGGAGTCGCTGCACCACAAGGATCCGGTCAAGGCCAGAGCCGTGGCCGACTCCGTCCCCATGCCGGCGGGAGCGCGTTCGTGGTTTCTGGAAAAATACGGCAAGTCCCCGGCCACCGGCAAACCATGAGAGCACCCGTCATTCAGCATCTGAAGAAGCGGCTTCCGGCACTGCTGCTGGGCTCCGCGCTCGGGCTCGGCGTCGGCTGGCTGCTGCGGGGCGTGGCCGGCTCCGCGCCGGCGGCGTCGGCACAGAGCGCGAGCACGCCTGAGCAAGAAACCAGCACCGGAGCGCACTCCGCACATTCTCGTGCGGAAAAAGCCGCGCTGGTTGCCGTCGAAGACGCTGCCGTTCAGTCCTTCCTTCGCTTGGCGTGTACCGCCGATGCCGCAGCACTGAACGAGCTGCCCCGCCACCTGCTAGCCGCGCAGAAGTTTCCTGGTGTGCTGCCCTTCCTCGCCGCACACTGGGCGCAGCGCGGTTCGCCTCACCTGTTTGCCGCGCTGAGGGAAGGTGCCCCCGCCCAGGCACTCGCAGGCGAGAGCGTGGTGCGGAAAGCACTCTTCGACCACTGGCTAAAATCCGACCCGGACGCCGCCTTGGCCGCCCTTGGCGACAACAAGGCGCTGCCGGAAATGGACAGCCTGCGCTCCGCTGCCGTGCGCGATCTCCTGCACAAGGAACCGCGCCGCGCGCTCGGCTTGATCGGTGAATGGCAACTGAACCTCCGCTACAACGACATGGGAGGCATCTCCGAGTGGGCCAAACGCGAGCCCTCCGCCGCCGCCGATGCCTCAGCGCAAGTGCCGCTGCCCATGGTTAGCGAGCATCTTGTCATCGAAGTCGCCAGAGTCTGGAAAGACACCGATCCTGCGGCCGCCATTCAATGGGCCGTGAACCACGCCAGCCAGTTCCCCGGCAGCAACGCCTCAGCGACCATGGCTCATGTCGTCCGCATGGATGAGGACGGCTACGACCCCGCAAAAGCCAACGCCGCCGCCGACACCATCACGGACCACGCCATGCGCATCCATCTGGGACTGCCCCCGCTGCCGCCGGCAGACGCCAGGGCAGTGGCACCTCACCAGTAGCGCACTCAGGCTGCCAGGTGAAGCCACGTCCATCGAACAACTTCCGTCGCCATGTAGAGCCGGCCATCGCCCGCGGTGCCGGCATCGAGCAGGCGGACAATATTCGGATGCTCCAGCGAGCCGAGGATTTCCGCCTCCGTCTCAAACCGCTCCTCCGCGCCCGGCTGCGCGAGCGCGGCGGCGTTCGGCAACTTCACAACCAGCAGCGCCGCATCGTCGCGACGCTGCGCCAGCCAGAGTTCGCCCATGCCGCCGGTGCTCAGGAGGCGGAGCACATCGCAGCCGGGGATGTCAGGGAATGGCAGCACCACCGCCGCCGTCGCACGCGGCGCGATGCTGCCGGAGAGATCCGCCGCCGCGCAGCGCAGGCACACTTCTCCGCTGACGCATGACGCGCCGCAGCGAGGGCAGGATTCATTCGGCGGAGACATGGGACATCACAGAGAGCAGGTGGTCTTTGGGTTTGGACACACCGGTAGATACCGCAACCGCCGGCAAAGGTTGCAGACCGATTCCGGCGGCACTCCCAGGCGGGTTGCAACGCCCCTGCCCCGTCGCTCCGGGACGGGTTAATCGTTCTGCGCCAGCGGCACTCTAAAACACGGAGCGTGTCCCGCCTGAACACCGGCACCCGGGCGGATTAAGCATTCGCTTCTACCCCGCATGAGTCAGATACAGGAAAGGACTTGGGGCGGTCGTCTTGCTGGCTACACTTTGTTGGCAGCCTTGAAAGTGGCGGCGGATGGTACCGGCCCGATCGTTCCGCCTTCCTCGAACTCCGCTGGCACCAGCACGCATTGGTGATCCACCTGGCCGCGGGCGACAGCGTGGCACCAGGAAACGACGCGCCGCACGACCAGTGCGTCCTGGTGCCGCAGTTGCGCCACCGGGGGATCGCACCAGCGCTGCGCGGCGTCGGGGTAAAGGCAGATCAGCGAGACGTCCTTCGGCACCGCCAGCTTGCGTCGCGCGAGAAAGGCGAACGCGGCCACGGCATAGTCGGCGGTTTCAAGGAGGAGCGCCGTGGGCGGCGAGACGCGAAAGAGCGACTCAAAGAGCGCGCGCAGCCCCGCTGGCGTCGGCTCGAAATCCGGCAGGGAATAGTCGTCCGCTTTGATGCCGTGGGCGGCCAGTTCAGCCGCATAGGCGGTCGCGTTCCGGCCACCCGCCGGCTGCCGCCAGCTGCGCGGGCAGATGAGGACGATGCGGCGGTGGCCGAGCGCGAGAAGCCGGCGCGTGGCTGCGCAGATGCCGGGCGTGCCATCCACGGCGGCGCCCGCTACATCCAGTCCCATGCTGATTCCGCCCAGCGCGATGGCGGGGACTGGCTGCGCTGCGAAAAACTCGACCACGGTGCGCGGGGCCGCGACTACGATCCATGCCTCCGCAGGCGTGACGGCCACCAGTTTGGCGATGCGGGCGGGACTGAATCGCAGTTCCTCCTGCGTCTTCGCCGCGAAGGCGACGGTGTGCCCCGCTGTCTGGAGCTGGTGCCGGATGTCGGACAGTGTCTGGTGCATCGGGGCGCTCTCTTTTTCCAGCGGCATATGCAGCAGGATCGCCACATGCAGGCTGCGTCCCTTCCCCCGCGCGCCCCTGGCCGGCACCGCGCTGTCCCCGGTGAGAATGGTGCGCCGTCCGCCGGCGCGGCCCTGGCTGAGCAGTCCCTCGTTTTCCAACAGGAGCAGCGCTGCGCGCATCGTGTCCTTGGAGACCCCGCAGTCTGCCGCCAGTCGCAGCACCCCCGGCAATTCGCCGCGCCAGAGGCCCGTGCGGAGGCCCTCGCGCAAATGCACGGCGGTCTGGTCAATGATGGAGATGCGGTGGAGCGGAAGCATGGCGGGACAATAGGCGGGAAAACCGCCCATCAGTCAAAGCAGAAGTAGTTGGCGACGTGGCAAGCGGCGGTAACAGGCAAATCTCAAACCAGGAGGCTTTCCCCGATTTGGGGGATCTCCCCTCATTGATCAAACCACCGCTGCCAAAAATTATCTCAATCCCACCATGAACTATTCCAAATCCACATCTCGCTGTAGCAGCCCGGCTGCCTACTCATTGTTTTTCCTCACCGTAGGCGTGGGCTTTCTCGCCGCCGAACCGCATACGACCGGCACGCCCCCTCTGAGCAGCAGACCAGGCGCGCCATATACGATCTACCTCGATTTTGGCGGGTTCAATTACACCGGCGGCTGGGCCGAGCATACTCCGGGCCTCAATCCCCCCTTTGACGGTGCAGATCCAAACGGCACCTTCAGCGCCGGGCAGATCGAGAGGATCAAAGCGACCTGGGCCATCACGGCCTCCCTTTACTCAGCATTCAACATCAACGTGACGACGATCGATCCTGCCGCCGCGGGACTGACCGACGCTCAGCGTCAGACGTTTTACAACGGAAAGCCGAACTTCATGCACACCGTCATGACTGTACCCGTCCCCGGCGGCTGGTCAGAAGCCGGCGGGGCCTCAGGGGTTGGCAGCACCGTAGGCACCAACAACCCCGCCAACGACCCGAATACTCAGCACACCAACTTTATTCTCTTCGAGGCGGGTTTCGACGTCGTGGATTTCGGCAATGCCACCGCCCACGAAAATGGACACGCCCTGGGCCTCGCCCATCAGAGCGACTTCATTGGCGACATGCTGGTCAATGAGTACTGCTTCGGCGAAACCACGGCTGAGGGCTACGACACCAGGCCCGGCAGTTACACCGCCGTCATGGGGGGCGAGAACGGCCAGCAGCGCAAAACGTTCCGGGCGGGAAGTTCGCATAATTTCCAACCCGGGAATTTCCAAAACGACGTTAAGCGGATGCTCTCCTACAACACCGCCGCCGAGGCCACGGCGCAGGGACGCACCGGTGGGGTCGATCTGCATTTTGTGGACGATGGCCACGGTCACACCCTCGCGACCGCCGCCGAGTTGGGGGTCAATGGCGACGGCACTGTGAATTTCGCCCTCGCCTCCGGTGTCATCATGCCCGCCAGCGAAAGCAACCCGCTCCCGCTGGGCGCCGAGAACTACACGAAGGACTTTTTCAAGTTCACCCTCGCCAGCGCCAGGACGATCTCCCTGACGGCCCACAATGGCACGCAATACCTTACGCCCGGCGTGGCCGATCCGGGGGTCACCCTCCGCAGCGTGCTCAAGATCTACAACGCTGCCGGCACCCTTCACGCGACCGCCACCGAGGATGCCAGCACCCTGTTTGCGACTTACAGCGGCACGCTTCCCGCCGGCACCTACTACGCCAGTGTGGAGAGCTACGGCGGTCACCACCAAATCAACCTGCAGAACCCCACCTTCGAGCCCTCCGACTTTTTCGATATGGGCGGTTATTTTCTCACCGGCTGCGGCTTCCACGCTCCTCCGCAAATGAATATCACGAGTTCTTCGTTTAACTTCCAAACCGGCAAGCTGAATCTAACCTTTGATTCCCAGGCCGGCAAAATGTATCAGGCCAGGCGCTCTAGCGACCTCGTTGACTGGTCCCCCGTCGGCAGCACCTTCAGTGCCAGCAGCGCCTCGACCTCGACGGTAATCGACCTTGGGGCGGGAGGACGGAATTTCTACCGCGTGGAGTTGGTCCCGACGCCCTGATATCTCCAACACTTGAGCTTTGGGCGAACGGCGACGCCGCCGCGAAGACCATCACCGTCCCCATCACCACCGACGCCCTCACGGAAACCGGAGAGACCTTCACCGTGAACCTCGGCCAGCCCCTGCTCGGCGGCGCTATCCTCGGCGGCACCCAGGCCACCACCGTGAGCATCAGCGACCCGGGAGCCATCACCGCTTACCAGACCTGGAGGAATGCGAACTTCACCGCCGGGGAACTGGCCAATGCCACCATCAGCGGCGACCCCGCCGATCCTGATCAGGATGGTATCGTCAACCTGCGCGAATTCGCGTTCAACTTGCAGCCAAAGACCGCGAGCCAGACGGGAACCCCAACAGGAACCGTGCAATCCATCAGCGGCAGCCGCTACCTCACGCTCACCTTCCGCCGCCAGTTGGCCGCGCCCGAGCTGACCTATACCGTGCAAACAAACAGCACGCTATCCGACCCCTGGACAGGGGGCGCGGTCCTCGTCGGCACCCCCGTCAGCAATGGCGACGGCACCGAGACCGTCACCTATCGCGACAGCATCGCCCAAACCGCCGCCGCCCGCCGCTTCATGAAGCTTCAGGTGACGCTCGCTCCGTGACACCGGATGCCTTGACTCATTCAATGTGACGGAAGCCATTTCGGGCACGTAACCTCCTACACCGTGCGGCATTCCCGCACGGTGTTTTGCGGTTAAGAAACTGCTTTGCGGGTGCCCGCACGGAGTGGCCCCGGCAGGGTTCGGAGTTAAGGTGTAGGGGAGTGGCTGCCGCCAGGGCATGACGGCCTCCCCATTCCCCACCGACCAGCGCGGCTTCCCAATCGTCGCCCAGCCGCCAAACGAAGCCGGGCAACTCTGCCAACTACGAAGCCTCCACCCGTAAACCCCTCCCCGCCGGCAGCACGCTGGCCCAGCACGCCGCGGCCTTCGATTTCGACAACGACGGCCAGACGAACCTCGATGAGTTCAACTACCAAACCAGCGCCACCAGCGGAGCCAGCTTCTTCGCCCTCACGCCAACCCGCAGCGGCGCGAACCTGCTCGTCACCTTCGCCAGCGTGACGGGAAGAACCTACCGCCTCGAACGCAACGACACTCTCGCCCCCGCCGCCTGGGTGAACACCGGCCTCCCTTCCATCACCGGCGACGGCAGCGTGAAGTCCTTCACCGTCCCCGCCGGCAGCCCGTCGCGCCGCTTCTTTCACGTGGTCACGCCGTAGGCTCCTGGGAGCTCCGGGAGTACTGGGAGTGGCGTGCTTTTAGCCGCCATTCAAAAACAGCGCCGCAGGCCACTTCTCCCGCGCGGCAGAGGGAAGTGCGCTGCGCAATGGTTGGCAACTGGCGGAGAGACTCCGCCACTCCCCAGTGCGCTCCCAGGCCTCACAGAACGCCGGCGGAGGCATGGGACATCACATGGAGCAGGTGACGGAGTTCGTCTTCGAGGTCGTCGGGTTGCGCGAGGGTGGACGCGACTTCCTGGCGCAGCATCTCGCCGAATCGGCGGCGCAGGCGGTGGAG
>JANOZA010000128.1:0-2677 GCA_031429155.1 Verrucomicrobiota bacterium
GTTTCGACGGAGTTCGATCCGCTCAAATGGACGGGCAGCATTACGCTCTCCGGTGCTCCGGGAATGCCGGTGCTGACGGCGAATGATGGCTCAGGCCATTCAGGCAGCAGCAACGCGATACCCCTCCAGGCGGGTGGAGCGCTCGCTGTCACTCTCGGCATTTCATCCGCGCGTGAAGGTGACGGCTCGCTTCCCGGTGCGGGCGTGGTGACGGTTTCCACCCCTAGCGCACTGCCGCTCAGCGTTCGCCTCACTTCAGTGAGCGGACGCGAAATCGCCCCGCAGACCATTGTCATTCCCGCAGGTGATACGGCCGCAATATTCGGACTCACAATCGTGGACGACACGCAACTGGACGGCACCCAGTCCGCAGCGATTCGCGCAGAAGCTCCCGGTTATGCGTCGGCGGACAGTGCCCCGCTTCCAGTCCACGACAACGAATCCGCCGTGATCAGCCTCGCGGCTCCCGCCACAGTCCGTGAGAATGATGGCGACCTCGTCGGCATTGGCCGGATCAGCATCCCCTCGGCTCCGGCCATGGACGTGACCGTCGCCCTCTCCAGCAGCGACACGACGGAGATCAAACTTCCGGCCGCCGTGTTGGTGCGCGCGGGGGAAACTTCGGCCAGTTTCGACATCCGCGTGCAGCAGGATGCCCTGACTGACCGCAGCCAGGTCTGCGCCCTCCGCGCGACGGTGAACGGCTGGTCTCAGGCCACCGCGTTCATCACCGTCCAGGATGATGAGTCCACCGCGCTCACCTTCACCGTCGCCGACAAAGTGCGCGAGGGAGCGCCACTCCCGGCGAAGATCGCACTGGGCGGTGTGGCCCCGTTCGACACTCCCGTTACCCTGACCAGCAGCGACACCACCGAAATCCAGGTTCCGGCAACCGTCACCGTGATGGCCGGGAAGTCGGATACAGCATTCAGCCCCGTCGTTATGGACGACATCCTCACGGATGGCAGTCAGACGGCAACTCTCACAGGTGCAGCGCCGTTTTTCACAGATGCCACCAAGGCCATCGAGGTGCAGGACAATGACCCGCATCACTTCGCGTTCGCCACTATCCCCGACCACCAGGCCGACCGTGTGCCCATCGCAGTGACGCTCAGTGCCCGCGACAGCACAGACGCAGCGCTCGACTCTTTCTACGGTGTCATCACCCTGACTGCGAGCGGCCCTGGCGGCGCGCTGACGGTGGAGCCGGCGACGATTACAAATATTCCCGGCGGCACCTGGACCGGTACCGTTTCCGTGGCGGGACAGGGGCCCGGCATTCGCCTCACAGCGACGGCGGCTTCCATCAGCGGGCAGTCGAACACCTTCACCCTGGACCCCGCGCCCCTAATCACGACCAGTCCGGCAAGCCTGACGGTCTCCACCGGCGAGGGGCTCAAAGTCACGCGACCGCTGACGATCGGAAACCTCGGCGGCGCGCCACTGCACTGGAATCTCACGGTCGGAAGCAGCGGCGGCTCCGAATTGTCCCTGCCGGAACTGCTCACCACGCTCAACACGAAATTCGCCGGTATCACTGCCCTCATCCCCAATCGCTTCGCCTTCAGCGATGGCGTCACCGGCAACTATATCAGTGACGGCGGCAACGACATGTACGACGGCGGCAATTACATCAGCACCAGCCTCGGCAGCAGCATCAATTATTCCGACAACACGATCGTCACCTCCCCGGCCATGGGCACCGGCGGTCGGTACTTTACGCGAAAATACGACGGCCTTTGGGTATTCGCCGCGGATGTGAATGGGCTCACTTCATTCGACATTTCCGGCAACCTTGGCGCAGACGGCAGCGGCACAGCGGAGGGCTCCGTCATCACGCGCACTTATGGCAGCGCGACTTATAAGGGCTTCTTCAAACGTGTCTTCAACTCCTTCGATCCGTCAGTGAACCACCTCGTCATCGTGAAAGACAACGGCTCGGTGAATCACACCTTTGCCACCTACACGGACGACGACCAGCACAGCATCCAGAGCCTTGCCGGAGTCACGCGCATCTACTCGCTGCTGTTCGCCTCCGCCTCCGGCGGCCTTGTCACCGACGCGCAGGCCAGCGCGATCATGGACGCGTTTCTCAAGGAAATTCTTGCCGCCCCGTGGCTGACATTCTCGCCGCAGTCAGGCACCACGGGGACGGGCGACTCGTCCGCGCCGGTTATCAGTTTCGATGCCCTCGGCCTCTCGCCGGCCACTTACACGGCGACGCTGCGGGTCAACAACGACGACTACCGCTCGCCAGTGGTGAGCATTCCTGTCTCTTTCACCGTGCGACCCGGCGTGCGTTCCTTCACATGGGATACGCTGGGCGCGACCCAGTTGGTGAATCAGCCCATCAGCGCCACCATTCGCAGCCGTGATCCATCACTCCAGATCGTACCGGAGTTCACGGGCAACGCGGACCTGGCACTGCTGACGCCGAACCCTGAAAAGATTACCGGCACCGGCACCGTAAGCCGCCCTGCGCCAATCAACACCGGCGGCCATGACGCCCGGGCCACCGTCCTTCTCCTCAAGACCGAAGTCGGTCCCGCCGGTCGTATCCGTCAACTGGCCATCAATGTCCTCACCATCCCCGGCATCACTCTCACCAACTTCACCATCCGTCTCAAGCACACGACCCAAAACCTTTTGAGCAACTCTTCAGGCTACTGGGACAATG
>JANOZA010000129.1:0-2030 GCA_031429155.1 Verrucomicrobiota bacterium
CTTCGCGTTGGTTTTCAAATGGCGGCCATAGGCACGCCACTGGGAGTGGCGGAGTCTCTCCGCCATGCAAAACCATTGCCGCAGGCCACTTTTTAGAATGCGCTTCGCGGGCGTCTTCATATGGCGGCCATAGGCACGCCACTCCCCAGTCAATTTAGAATGCGCTTCGCGTTGGTTTTCACATGGCGGCCATAGGCGCGCCACTCCCCAGTAAAAAAACCCGAAAATTCCCGGAACAAACCGCCGCGGACATGACTGGAAGGAGGCAGCCCCCCATTCTCAACCGCTCCCGCATCCTCATCTTTATGAAAACCACCGCCTCACCCACCCGCCGTCGTGCCACCGGATTTTCCCGGCTGGTGCCTTCATGGTTCGCCCGCTCCGCCCGGCTCCTCGCCGTTGCGGGGCTGGCTGCCGCCGCTGGCTCTGCCTCCGCCCAGAACTACACCTGGACCCAGCGCGATTCCCAGCGCGGCTGGACGTGTGTCGCCAGTTCCGGGAACGGCGCGGCCCTGATCGCCGGCATCGACTCCTCTGCGGCTCCGCATTTGTTCGTATCCTCCGGCAGCAATCCTGCGACATGGACCGAATTTTCCGCGGCGGGCAGTCAGTACTGGAGTTCGGTCGCCAGTTCCTCCGATGGACAGAAACTCATCGCCTGCGGGACGGGCAACCTTCTCACCAACGGCCCCGGCCAGATTGTCCTGTCCACGAATGGCGGGACTACCTGGGCGCCGCAGGCCGCGCCGGGCAATCGCACCTGGTATTCCGTCGCCAGTTCCTCCGATGGACTGAATCTCCTCGCCGCCGGGGGCGACAGCCTCTGGGTTTCGACCGATGGCGGGGCCAACTGGGCGCAGCGGGAGGCCGTGGCCGGGCGGAACTGGCACGCGGCGGGCGTTTCGCCCAATGGCAACCTGTTTGTCGCCGGGGACCACGGCACCACCGGCGGCTACCTCTACACTTCCACCGATGGCGTCACCTGGCAGCCGCGGACCGCCTCCGGGCTGCACTACTGGAGCCGGCTCGCCCTGTCCGCCGACGGGACCAAAATCACCGCCGTCGAATACCAGATCAACGGATCCGACCCCACCTCCCTCTACCGGTCCACGAATTCCGGGGTCGCCTGGTCCGCGTTGCCCAATGCCGGCAGCCTCCCATGGAACGGCATCGCCTGCGATTCCACTGGCGACAAGCTGGTCGCCGTGGACAAATGGGGGGCGGATTTCAATGGCGGCAAAATCTGGACCTCGATCAACGGCGGCACCGCATGGACCTCTCAGGACTCCGCCGGCATCCGCAATTGGACGGATGTCGCCTCCTCCTCGGACGGCAGCAAACTCGTCGCCTCCACCAGCGGCAGCTACCTCTACACCGGCGTGCAGTCTGCGGGGAATGTCCCGCCAACCGCCACCAATCTCTCGGCCGCAGAGAACTACACCGAGGACACCGCGAGGAACCTCACCGACATCGTGGTCAGCGACGTGGACAGCGCTACCGTCACCGCCACGCTGACGCTCTCCATCCCCGCCGCCGGCAGCCTGAACACCGGCACCGCCGGGGCCGTCACGTCCTCCTACATTGCCGGCACCGGGGTCTGGACCGCGTCCGGAGCCATTGCCAATGTGAACACGCTGCTCGCCGGGCTCACGTTCACCCCGGTGGCCAATTACAACTCGAACTTCTCCATCACCACGAGTGTGAGCGACGGCGTGGCCGCCGCGCTCACCGGCAGCAAGGCCATGACCGGCACCGCCGTCAACGACCCGCCCACGCTCACTGTCATTACGAATCCCGCTGCCATCAATGAGGACGCCGCGCAGCAGACAGTGAATCTGGCCGGCATCAGTGCCGGCCCTGGTGAAACCCAGACGCTCACGGTGACCGCCGCTTCCAGTGTTCCCGCGCTCATTCCGAACCCCAGCGTGGCTTACGCCAGTCCCTCGGCCACGGGATCGCTCACCTACACGCCTGTGGCCAATGCTTCCGGCAGCGCCGACATCACCGTGACGGTCAATGACAGCCAGGCG
>JANOZA010000130.1:0-3755 GCA_031429155.1 Verrucomicrobiota bacterium
CTCGTCGAGACCTATCAGGTCGAAGAGGTCCCGGTACTGCAGTTCGATCTGCGCGCCCGTCTGAGCCCGCAGCATGTCGCGCATCGCCGGGTCGCGCATCCGCTTCATCATGTCCGGCAGCACACCAGCGGTGTCCTTTTCGCCCGGCACTTTGGCTTTTGGCTTCTCCTTTTTCTCCTCCGGCTCCAGCGGAATGCCGAGATCCTTGAGCTTGTCCGTGAGTCCCGTAGGCCCGTCATTCTTCACCTCCATGCCCGCGAGCAGACCGGTCTTGATGCGCGCCGTTTTGGCGAGGGCATCACGCTCTTTGGAGAGCGCCGCGACCTCTTTCTCCAGTCGCGTGTTCTCAAGATGTTCCCAGACCGCCCAACTGCCGAGCCCGGCAGCGGTGAGAAAAAGTAAAAACGTCAGTGCTTTCATGGTGCGCCGAGCATGACACGGTGCGGCGGGGAATCCACGGATGATTTTTCGGGCTTTGGCAGAGGCAGTCAGCGCAGTGAGGAACCGGAACACGCAGCCGTTTCGCGTGTTGACGCGGCGAAGAATTGATGCTCCCGGTCATCCGCGCGCAGACCAGCGTGTGCAGGCAAAAGTAACTGATAACCCGGAGAGATGGCTGAGTGGTCGAAAGCAGCACTTTGCTAAAGTGCCGTAGGAGCAATCCTACCGAGGGTTCGAATCCCTCTCTCTCCGCCAATTCACGCCGGGAGCGGTGTCCGCTGCGGCCGGTACGCCGGCAGCGGGTTTTCCAGATGAGTTCTCCTTCCACGATTTTCGACAGTTCCGATCCGTTTGCCGCCCCGCTGGTGCAGTATCTGCGACGGCATCCCAAGCGGATCGTCTTCCCCGACGGAAACGATCCCCGCGTTCTCCGCGTGGCGGCGGAACTGGCCCGGCTCGAATGCGTCGCTCCCATTCTGCTCGGCCCCCGCGCGGAAATTCAGGCTCTGGCGCGGAAGCTCAAGGTGAAGCTCGACTTCATTGGGATTCTTGAGCCTGAGCAGAGCGGGGATTTCACACTGTTCTGCGAGCGTTATCGTAAGATCGGTCGCTACCGGAAGGTGAAGATCACCGACCCCGGTGAGGTCATGGCCAAGCCTGCCTATTATGGAGCGATGATGCTGCAGTATGGCTATGCCGACGGACTGGTGGGCGGGAATCTCTCGCTGCCCGCGGCCTTTTACCGGGCGCTCTTTCACATGCTGAAGAAGCTGCCGGGGCTCGACAGCGCGGGAAGTTGCCTGCCGCTCGTGCTGCCGCACCGTCCTGACCTTGGCACCCGCGGAGTGCTGTTTCTCGCCGACTGCGCCATCATTCCGGCGCCGACGGTTCCGCAGCTTGCCCTGCTGGCCGTGGAGACGGCCCGGGCCATGGCGTTGTTGCTGGAGGAAAAGCCGCGCGTCGCGATGATTAGTTATTCCACCCGCGGCAGCGTGCAGGATGCGGCGACGCAGCGGGTGATGGCCGCCACCAGTCTGGCCCGCGATATGGCGCGGCGCGAATTCTTGAAGATGGACATAGACGGCGAGATGGAAATGGACGCCGCGCTCGATCCTGCCGCCGCGGCGCGCAAGGCGCCCAACAGCATTCTGGGCGGGCGCGCCAACGTGCTCATTTTCCCCGGCCTCGCCTCAGCGAGTGCTGCGGCACGGCTTCTTGAGATCGCTGCGGGCGCAGAACCCTGCGGCCATCTCATCCTTGGCCTCGCGCGGCCAGCCGCCGGGGTCTCGCGCGTGGCCACGGAGAAAACCATTTTCCGCGCCGCTCTCGCGACCGCCATGCGCTCGGTGGCTTATCGGGAGGTGATCGAGAAGGAGTGAACGCGTTTTGCGCCCATTGGTCCCTTCCATCTGTGATTTTGCCGGATGAAGAAGGACGGTATTCCTTCAAATTCGGCGAGATTCGCCTCCGGGACCGCTTTTTGTAGTGAGACTCCCAGAAAAAATGTTTGAACAGTCAGACAAAGCGTGGTCCGGGTGGCGCTCTCCCGCGCGGCGGCCCCCTCTGGAGTAGTTTTGCTCCTGTGCCGCTGCTCACACTCTCCGTCCTTACCCCCCCGTCTCTGTATGATTGAAATCAAGAACCTCTCCAAGCACTTCGGTCCCAAGGTGGCCGTGGACAACCTGTCGCTGAGCGTCAAAAAAGGCGAAGTCCTCGGCTTTCTCGGGCCCAACGGCGCCGGCAAGTCCACCGCCATGCGCATGATCACCGGTTACCTGCCGCCGACCGAAGGCACGGTCAGCGTGGGTGGCGCGGACATCGTGGATTCTCCGAACGAGGCTAAAAAGAAGATGGGCTACCTCCCGGAGAGCGCCCCGCTCTACGCCGACATGACCGTCTCCAGCTTCCTCAGCTTCGTCGCTGAACTCCGCGGGCTGAACGGGGAGGCCCGGAAAGCGGCGGTCAACAAGGCCATAGATACCTGCTTCCTCCAAAAGGTCCGCCATCAGGCGCTCGACACGCTGTCCAAGGGCTACAAGCACCGCACTTGCCTCGCTCAGGCGATCATTCACGACCCCGAGGTGCTCATTCTCGACGAGCCGACCGACGGTCTCGACCCGAACCAGAAGGACGTCGTCCGGAACCTCATCAAGGAGATGGGCAAGACGAAGGCGATCATCTTCTCGACCCACATTCTCGAAGAAGTCGAAGCCTGCTGCAGCCGGGCGATCATCATTGATCAGGGCAAGATCGTTGCCGACGGCACGCCCGACGAACTCCGCCGCCGCGCCAGCCGCGCCGGCCAGGTGCATGTGAATATCAACGGCATGTCCGGCAACGGCATCCGCGCCGAACTCGGCAGCCTCCGCCACGCCGGAGTCATCGAAGGCGACGCCAGCGAAAGCGGCTTCACCGGCATCGTGAAACCAAAAGCTAAATCCCCCAACGGCGCCCTCGCCGGCGAAATCTCCGCCTTCTGTCAGAGCAAAGGCCTCCAGCTCCTCGAACTCCACGAAGACAGGGGCCGCCTCGACGACATGTTCCGCGAACTCACCATGCAGAACCAGGCCTGATCCTTCTCAACCCCCGCACCCTCTTATAATACCATGCGAAACGTCTGGATCGTCTTTAAGCGCGAGTTGATCGCCTACTTCACCACTCCGCTGGCCTACGTGTTGATCATCATCTTCACGCTGCTCAGCCTCGGCCTCACTTTCTACTTCGGCTTCTTCATCGAAGCCGGGGATGCCTCGCTTTCGAGGTTCTTCTCCTTCCATCCCTGGATTTACATGATCTTTGGTCCGGCCATCGGAATGCGACTGTGGTCTGAGGAAAATCGCACCGGCACCACCGAACTTCTGCTGACCATGCCCATCTCCCCATGGCAGGCCATTCTCGGGAAATTCCTCGCCGCCGCGTCCACCCTCGCCGCTACGCTGATCTTCACGCTCGGCATCGTCTTCACCGTCTATAATCTCGGCAGCCCGGACGGAGCCACCATTTTCAGCGGCTACATCGGCAGCTTCCTCATCGGCCTCGCGAGCATTTCGCTCACCTGCGCCTTCTCGGCTGTGACGCGGAACCCCATCACCTGCCTGCTCATTTCAGTCACCCTGTGCCTGATCCTCACCCTCGTCGGCTACGGCCCCATCATTGACTTCATGCGGGGCGCCAAGCTCAACATGCTCGCCGATATCTGCAACTCCGTCAGCTTCATGTGGCACCAGACGGAACTGGCCCGCGGCAACATGCGCATTCAGTCCCTCGTCTATCTCATCTCCTTCAGTGGCTTCTGCCTCTTCCTCACCAGCGTG
>JANOZA010000131.1:0-3162 GCA_031429155.1 Verrucomicrobiota bacterium
TCTTCACCACTTGGTAAATAACACAGAAACTGATGAGAAGCTGAAGATTCGAATTCTGAACATTTCCAAGAAAGAAGCTGGCAAGGTCCTCAAGCGATTCAAGGGGACCGCGTGGGATCAGAGTCCGCTGTTCAAGAAGATTTACGAAGAAGAGTTCGGAACACCGGGCGGCGAGCCGTTCGGCACCATCATCGGCGACTTTGAGTTCGACCACACCGCTCCGGATGTAGAGCTGCTGCGTAATCTTTCGAAGATTGCTGCCGCTGCCCACGCACCGTTCATTGCCGCCGCCAGCCCGAGGCTGATGAACATGGATACCTGGCAGGAACTGATGAACCCGCGCGACCTCGCCAAACTGCTCGATAACGCCGAATACGCCGGCTGGAAGAGCCTGCGTGAAAGCGAAGACTCCCGCTTCATCGGTCTTGCCATGCCTCGCTACCTCGCGCGCCTGCCATACAGCACGAAGAACAATCCCATTGATGCCTTCGCGTTTGAAGAAGAGTCCAGCAGCAGCGATCACCACAACTTCATATGGGCCAACGCAGCCTATGCGATGGCGACGAATATCACCCGCGCGTTTAAGACCAGCGGTTGGTGCGCGCAGATTCGGGGCGTCGAAAGCGGCGGCCTTGTGGACAACCTTCCCGTGCACACCTTCCCCACCGATGACGGAGGAGTGGACATGAAGTGCCCAACGGAAATCGCCATCACCGACCGCCGCGAGCACGAACTGGCCCGCCTCGGCATGATGCCGCTCTCACACTGGAAGAACACCGACTTTGCCGCCTTCATCGGGGCTCAATCACTCCAAAAACCAGCGAAGTACGACGACAAGGACGCCACCGCCAACGCCAACCTGTCCGCCCGCCTGCCATACCTGTTTGCCACCTGCCGCTTCGCTCACTTCCTCAAGTGCATCGTCCGCGACAAGATCGGGTCTTTCAAGGAGAAGGACGACATGGAGAAGTGGCTCAATGACTGGATTATGCAGTATGTGGCCGACTCGAGCGTCTCGGAGGCGGTGAAAGCGCAGTATCCGCTCTCCGGCGCTCATGTCGAAATCCAGTCCGACCCCGAAAATCCCGGCTACTACCGCGCTCAATTTTACCTGCGCCCGCACTTCCAACTGGAAGGCGTCAACATCAGCCTCCGTCTCGTCTCCCGACTGCCTTCTGAGAAGAAAGCCTGAGAGACCCACCCCTCTGCAACGAAACCAGAACCCAAACCACTAACCTAACTAATACTATGGCCTTTGATACATTCATGCAAATTGACAGCGTCCAGGGAGAGTCCACGGACGAAAAGCACATCAACTGGATCGGGATTTACTCCTACTCGCACGGTCTCTCGCAAACCGGATCCGGTTCCGTCAGCACTCATGGTGCCCGAACAACGGGTAAAGTTGATCACCAGGATTTCCACATCACCAAGCGCATTGACAAGAGTTCGCCCTCTCTGTTCATTCACTGCTGCACAGGCAAGCACTTTCCGAAAGTCCTGTTCGAGATTTGCGTGAATACCGGCGGAAAAGAAGTAATCGAGAAATACACCCTTGAGCACGTGCTGATCAGTTCCCTGACCTGCGGCGGCGGCGATGGGCAGGATTTCCCTGTAGAGCAGGTCTCGCTCCAGTATGGCAAGATCAAGTGGGAGTATTTCCCGATCGCCGCCAAGGACGGCAAGAAAGGTGGAGCCTGCGTTGCGGAGTGGGACTTGATGACGAACAAGGGTGGTTGATACGGCAACCCACTGGCTGCCCGCCAATCATCCCGCGCACTGTCAGAGGCAGCCGGAGAAAGCCCCCTTTCTCCGCGCTGCCTCGCGTGCGCCGGGGTAACTCATTTCCTGACTATTTGAAACATGAACCCTCCCGCTGAAGTAGAGGCCCTTCTCAAAGCCGGCGATCTCACCGGTGCGATTTCCGCTGTTAAAGCCGCCATTCGCAAGGCCCCCACAGAGGCGGATCTGCGCTTCACGCTTTTCCAGACTCTCAGTGCCGCTGGCGACTGGGAGGGAGCGTCGAATCAACTCGTCGCATTTTCCGAACTCACAGGGCGTCAGTCTCCTCTCGCGATTATTTTCAACGATCTCATCAAGGCCGAGGTCATGCGCAAGCTCACCTTTCAGGGCGAAAAGCTGCCGGTGATTTTCGGTGAGCCGCCCTCCTGGGTGCCGCTTCTCGTCCAGGCATGCTCGCACTTCTCCAAGGGTGAATACGAGGCCGCGCTGACGCTGCGCAGTCAAGCTCTGGAGGAGGCCCCGGGTGTATCCGGCACCATCAACGGCGCTCCATTCGCATGGATGATGGATGGCGACACTCGATTCGGGCCGTTGCTGGAAATCATGATGCGCGGCACTTACTACTGGGTGCCGCAGTCACGCGTCCGGGAGTTGAAGTTTGCTGAGCCCAGCCATCTGCGCGACCGTGTATGGGCTGCGGCGGAGATCACTTTTGAAACCGGCGGCACCACGCACGGCTTCATGCCGGTGCGCTATCCTGGTGCGCATACGTGGCTCGATGCTGCACTGCAACTCTCACGCTCCACCTCGTGGGACGAGCCTGCGGAAGGAGTCTATCTCGGCCGGGGGCAGCGAGTATTGATGACCGACAGCGCGGAGATTCCCCTGCTGGATGTGCGCGAGATCACTTTCACGCCCGCATGATCCAGGAAACCCAGGTGCGGCTGCCCTGTCTGCTCGACAGGCTCGTGGATTTCGCGCCGGACGCTCGCGAAGAAGCGACGCGCCGCCGCACGGTAACGCTGGATGAATATCGAGTGGCGGTACTCCGCGACCTGCGCTGGTTGCTCAACTCGCCCTGCCATCTGCCTGACGAGGACATTTGTGAATTTCCCCACGTTGCCAGGTCCGTCCTCAACTACGGCACTCGTGATCTCGCGGGCGTTACTTCGGACAAACTCGATTCGTTCGAACTCGAGCAGCAGTTTCGTGAGGCCATCATCGCATTCGAACCGCGCATTGTTCCGGATTCCCTCCAGGTCCGTATGGTGCAGAGCGACCGGACGGAAATCGGGCGCGTTGGTTTTGAAATAAAAGGCCACCTCTGGGCACTGCCGCATCCGGAGCGGATATTCTTCCGCACCGACATTGATCTGGAGTCCGGCATCTGCGAAATTACCGGCGGAGTATGAACCGGGC
>JANOZA010000132.1:0-3093 GCA_031429155.1 Verrucomicrobiota bacterium
TGTCCGTCGCGCAGCGGACTCCGAACTCGCGCATCAGTTCCGCCGCCCGCTTGCCCGGTGTGAGCATCGTTTCCAGTGCCGCTGCCGCCGTCGCCTCATCGGTTTTCCCTTTCTTGATGGCAGTGGAAATGACGCCGGTGCCGACGGCTTTGGTGAGGATAAGGACATCGCCCGGATGCGCGCCGCGATTTTGGGCCACCTCCTGCGGATTGATCAGGCCGGTGACCGAATAGCCAAACATGATCTGGCTATTGTCCACGCTGTGACCGCCCACCAGCGCCACGCCGTTCTCCGTGAGCACATGCAGTCCGCCGCGCATGATTTCCCCGAGGATGGCGAAGTCCAAGCCCTCCTTCGGGAAGCAGGTAATGGCCATCGCCGTGATCGGAGTCCCGCCCATGGCCCAGACATCATTGATGGAATTGAGCGCGGCGATGCGCCCGAAGTCGAACGGGTCGTCCACGATGGGCGTGAAGAAGTCCACCGTTTGCACCAGCGCGAGATCGTCCCGCAGCCGGTACACGGCGGCATCATCGGCAGCATCGAAGCCTACCAGCAAATTCGGATTGTGGGGTTGTTTGGGAAGCCCGCTCAAAACTTGAGCGAGTGCGCCGGGCGCAAGCTTTGCCGCTCAGCCCGCGCAGTCCACCAGTTGTGTCAGTCGTTTACTCATAAGTCGTGAGCCATCAGGCATGGCATCATTTTGCGGAGAAGGGAGCGGAAAAATCAGGCCTTGGGAAAAATCTGCTGCATCCGCCATTGGGACAGTTGTCCATTGAGGATGCCGATACAGCAAAATCGTATTTCGATTTCAGCCACTGCACGCGGCGGGGTAGTCACGGCGCGTGATGAACTCAAACCAATCCCCCGGCCTCCGGGCCACCGGAACTGCTCTGCCAGAGCGCTTTCTGCCGCTGTCAGAACTGCCGCTGGTGTCGCCTGTCGAAAACATGGCGGCGTTTGGATTCGCTGGAGCCTTTGTTGCAGATGACCTGTATACACTCGCTCAAACCGCCGCCCGCAAAGCCCTCACCGCGGCCGCCCTGGCACCGGAACACATCAGCCTGCTGCTCTGGGCCGGCGCGTTGCCAGCGTCGCATCTCTCCACGAGTGGAACTCCCGCCGGGAACGTGCTCGATGGATTCTGCTTTTCCGCCAGCCGCCTCCAGGATGAACTCGGACTGACGCACGCCTCCGTCTGCGGCATCTCCCAGCAGGGATGCGCAGGGATGTTCGCTGCACTGCGCCATGCCCGGGCGCTGCTCCTTGCTGAGCCGGAACTGGAGCACATTCTCTGCGTCGGCGCCGATGCCCTCCCGGCGGGCTCGCAGCGTGAGATCCTCTACAATGTCATCAGTGATGCGGCATGTGCCTGCGTCATCTCCCGGCGTCAGGTTTTCCTCCGGTGGCTTAGCGAAACATGGATCAGCAAGGGCTGGTACTGGGACGTGCCGGCAAGGCAGGCTGAGATCATCGCGAGCTACTTTCCGACTTCGCGCGCCGCCATTTCCCAGGCACTAGCCAAGGCTGGCATCGCGCCGGGCGACATTGATCTCGTCATCCCCACCGGCATCAACGCGTCGAGTTGGCCGGTGCTGCTGCGGCTCTGCGGCATTCCGGAGGACCGGCTCTACCAGCCCCGGCGAAGGATCGGCCACACGATTTCCGCCGACACGATTCTCATGCTGGAAGAGGCCCGCGCCGCCGGCTTTCTTCATCCAGGAATGAAGCTGCTGCTTTTCACCTATGGCTTCGGCTCCAGTTGGTGCGCCGCCATAGTGGAAGTCACTGAACCCTCAACCGCCGCACTGCTGTGAATATTCTCCTCACAGGATTCACCGGCAACCTCGGCCCCTCCATCGCCGCCGCGCTCGCAGACCACCGCGTCTTCGCGCTGGTGAGAAACGGGGCGGCTCCTGCAATGCCGAACGTCACGACGGTGACGGGCGATCTTGATCATCTGCCCGAAGGCGTCTGCGGTGACGTTGAAGTCATCATTCATGCTGCGGCTAACACGGGCTTTACGACACCTCTCGAAGAACTGCGTGTGGTGAATGTGACGGGCACGGAAAAACTACTGGCCTACGCCCGCCGCTGTCCCCGGCTGCGGCGTTTTGTGCATCTGAGCACTTGCTGCGCCTGCGGCACGGCCTCCGGAACGATTCCCGAAGCTCCACTTAGACGTCCCGACAGTTTCATCAATCCCTACGAGCAGTCCAAATGGGAAGCCGAGCAGGCGGTCCAGGCCTCAGGCCTTCCATACCAAATCGTGCGCCTGTCCATCGTGGCCGGCAGTGAACTGGATGGCCACGTGCGCCGTCCCGGAGCGCTGCATCACGCCCTGTTGTGGCTCTATCGCGGCCTTATCCCCATGATGCCTGGCACAGCGGAGGCACCCGTGGATGTCATCAGTTTGGAGTTCGCCGCGGCCTGTGTCGCGGAAGCCGTGAACAGGACACCGGTCTCCGCGCCGGTGGTTCACGCCGCGCTCGGCGCGCGGGCGCCGCACCTCGGCGAACTGCTGCAGCACTGCGCCGGACTGTTTCGTCAGGAGCATCGCGGCTGGCAGGGTGGCGGCATCACCCTCCCGGATATCGTGGACGCGCAGACGTTTGCGCTCTTCGAGCAAAGCGCACGGCAAACAGGCGATCTGCTGTTTCAGCGCGTCTGCGAGGATGCCCAGTCATTCCTGCCGGGACTGCTGCACCCGCGCGTCTATGCGGCGGAACACAATGCGCACCTGCCGGCAGGCGACTGGCGCCAACTCCTGACGCGGGTCTTCACGCACCTCAAAACCACACACTGGCAAGCCCTCCGGGCATCAACAACATGAACACCCTCACACCCGAAGCCTGCTCGCAGCGCCTGCTGCACTTCATCAACGACGTGCTGCCGTCACTGGACCGTAAGCCTTTCAGCAACCGCGTCTGTCGATTGTCGTGCGGGTGGGCTAGGTTGGCGGCATGAGACGATATACCGAAACCGAGCGGCAGCGAATAGTCCGGGCCTTTGAATCGAGCGGCTTGAGCGCGGCGGCGTTTTGCCGGCGGCGGGGCGTGAGCACTGTGACGCTGGCACTGTGGCGGAAGCGAT
>JANOZA010000133.1:0-2384 GCA_031429155.1 Verrucomicrobiota bacterium
AGCGATGGACGATCCAGCAGCGCTGGACCCTGCTCCTGACACGGCTGCTGCGCCGCTGGCTGGGAGGAAAATGGTTACCCGGCCTGCCCGGCGGGGCCGAACCCCTGCTCAGCGGATGAAACTTCAGCCTCTCTGCCTCCAGCCCGACGACGTGCCATCGTCCTGCCAAAAGGACGAGGGAAAGCAGTGCCCATTTTCCTTTTTAGGCTTAAGGTTTCCCCCTCACTTCCATCTTCTCCTCAGGGTCATCATACGGGGATTCCGGTGCCGGCGGCGGGGGCCAGGGTGGGGGATTGTTTTCCACGGAATCTTTGCGCAGCTCCTCTTCCCGGATGGGGGCGGCGGTATCGTTGAACTCGGTGAGATGGTCGAAGTGATTGTCGGCGTCGCGGTCTTCGAGGAGTTTCCAAAGGATGCCGTCGCGCATGATTTTCCTGACGAGGACGGGGCCGTCACCACCGGGGCGGGTGTCCGTGTAGAAGGGCTGACCCTTGGGATCGTGGGTGGTGCGCTCGTCGAATTTGCCGTCGGCATTAAGGTCCACGTCGGTGTAGGCGGGCTTGCCTTTTTGATAGAGCCAGCGGTGATCAATCAGGGAGTCGAAGTTGCGGTCTTCGGAGTGGTAGATCGGCAACCAGTTGTAAGTGAACTCCCGGATGACGTCAGGATAGGCGTCGCCGTTGAGGTCTTCCTCAATGAGGATATTGGCGGTGCCCACCGGTGGGGCTTTGGTTTTCTTGGGGCCGAAGAGGGTGCTGGCGGCGAAGAGGATCATGCCGGCGACGCTGATAACAGCGAAGCCGACTACGAAGAGACTGGTCTTTTGAGGGCCGGACTTTCCAGAAATGCGGCGGAGCCTGCTGGGGCCTTCGGGCTTCGCAGAAACGGAGGCCGGGGCCTCGCTCGGAGCCATCTTGAGCAGCAGACGCGCAGCGGCGGCGGCATCTGCGGGAGCGATGCAGAGGGTGCAGCCGCGGGGAACGGGCTTACCCGTCACCGGATCAGGGACATGGAATTCGCGGATCGTGGCGGCGATGTCGCTGTCGGCCAGAACAGCGAGGGAACGCTCGGCGTCCTCGCGGTGCGCGAAACTGCGAATGGCGCGGGTGTGACCGGCGGAGGCGGTGGAGTCGGGGGCGTCCATGATTGTCAGGAAAGTGCGAGAGCGTGGCGCACAGCGGCGAGTTGTTCGGCGCAGGCGGCATCATCCAGAACGGGCGAGAGCGTCACTTCCCTGGGAACTTCCGGCAAATCAAGCCACGAGCGGCAGCCGCCGTAGCGCGTCTCGTGCGGAAAAGTCCACGCGGGCTCCGCTTTCCAAACGCGAAGAAACGCGAGGCTGATGCCGGCATTCTCCGTGTAATCGAAGCGCTCCCGGATCGTCTCCGTCGTCCAGTGATGGAACGGGCGCAGCCGCTCCACTTCGTCCCATGCCGTGAGTTGGTGCTTGAAGATGACCTCCGCGAACAGCGTCAGGCTGTGCGGCGATTCATCGCTTTTTGCTTCGGCTCCGGCGCTTCCCCCGGTCCACGGGAAGTGCACTGCCTGCTCGTGGAAGTGCGTCGGGAAAAGGAAAAACCGGTCGTGCTTCCAGAAGAATCCACCGCGCCCTTCATGGATGCCGCCCTTTCGCAGGATGATGCTCTGAGCACCGGTGCCGAGCGCCTCGCAGACGAGGCTCCATTCCTTGAATCCGCAGGCAGGCAGCGGCGGGGCGATAGAAGAGGGCATAGGTGAAGCAGTGGCCATGGACGGTGGGAAATGCAGCGCCCGGGCCGCGGCAACAAGCCGGAAAAACTCCCTGGCCCCTCATGGATCGGGCCGGCGGGCGGATTAGCCTATTGCCTGGAGCCGACCGGTGCTGTCTCCGAGGCGCTCCTCTTTCACACCCACGCGGTCCAGCATGGAGAGGAAGAGATTGCACATCGGCTCTTCGCTGACCCGGACGTGCCTTCCCGTCTTCAGCGTGCCGCCACCGCCGCCGGCGAGGATGACCGGGAGGTCGCGGTGCGAGTGGCGATCAGGATCACTTATGCCGCCGCCATAGACGATCATGCAGTTATCCAGGAGCGAGCCGCTCCCCTCTTTGATGCCCTTCATCCGCTCGAGGAAATAGGCGAATTGCGTGCAGTAGTACTCGTCTATCTTCTGGATTTTCTCCAGCTTGGAGGAGTCGTTCTGGTGGTGGGAGATGCCGTGGTGCTGATCGTTGACTCCGATATCGGGGAACGTGCGGTTCGATCCATCGTGAGCGAGGAGGAAGGTGCTGACGCGCGTGGTATCCGTCTGAAACGCGAGCGCCATGAGATCAAACATGATCCGGATGTGCTGCTGGTAGTTATCGGGAATGCCCGTGGGCTTTGTGTAGGCCGGCATGTCCTTCG
>JANOZA010000134.1:0-3812 GCA_031429155.1 Verrucomicrobiota bacterium
CCGCCACCGCCCCCATCGGCCAGGTGGACACCAGCCAGCGCTTCACCCACACCCTCACCTGGCGCGACTCCGCCACCCCCACAAAACGCGGCAAACCCGACGGCGTCCACGCCTGCAAACTATGTTATAAAATAGGCGGCCCGCCCCCCACCGGCCCCTCCGAATGCACCTTCGGCGCCTTCGACTCCGGCAGCCCCCACGTCATGGAATTTGAAGAAACCGACGCCGGCAAAACCGTCCACTGGATCCTCTGCTGGGTGAACTCCAAATTCGAAGAAGGCCCCTGCTCAGAGACCCTCTCCGCCACCATCCCCGGATAACCATCCCCGCCGCTTCCGCCACCAGACAGTCCGCAGCCCCCACTGCGGACTGTCTTACTCATCGCGAAGCAGCCCACTCTGGAAACCTTCTACCACGTCACCCAACCGCCGTCCCCTCCCGAACCGCCATGCACACTGTCCAACAGCCATTTTGCAAAACTGTCCGGGTGGACACCTATTCAGACTGTTCGCCAGAAAAATGATATGCCAGCCCTAAGCGCCTACCTCAGCGTTTGGAATACATGCTTGGTGATCCTCAACGCCAAGGGTTTTCGGACATGGACTGACGACGGGGAGAACTATTTTTTCGCCGAGCGAGATGGTTGGGACTTCATGGCGGATGATCCGATTCAGCTTCTTGGCCTTATTGCGATCTTCGAGCACACCAAGCCACAGAAGCAGGAGGAGTATTGGTGGCGGATCGAGGAGCCTTGGCTTGTCGAGTCCCTCCCGAAGTCGCCTCCAAGCCCATCAATCTCACCAGAGACACCACAGTGAACACAGCCAAAAAACCAAGGCGAACAAGGCGCGGCTGGGCAACCCCTACCAGCCCGCTGTTTCGTCGGCGTTTTCTCGTAACTCCAACCTCAACCGCCGTTTCGACGCTCGCCCTCGCTGGTAGGGTTGCCAGCGCTTGAACGTTCGCCTAATCCCGTCGTCGCGTGACTCGTCCTTCGATAGATGCCTTCGTTGATGCAGTCCGCGAGTTTGTGGGACTGGTGGAGTCAGACCATCCAGTCGAGTTGTTCGCGGTGAGGAGGCTGCTACTGCTGCTCCAGTTTCACATTACCGCAGTCGAGACGGGGCCACACGCAGCAGACGCTGATGGCACCAGGCCGGATGATGATTCATATCGGAGGGCGGTCGGACGTCTCGGAGGACTCGGGTTCGACTTTTATCGTGTCGTCTTTGACCCTCATGACTTGGATGCCACAGATGAGCCTGTTTATGGCCACCTCTCCGACGATTTGGCTGACATTTACAGGGATCTGGCTGACGGACTGAGCATGGCCGATGCAGGACACATTGAGGATGCTTGCCGAGAGTGGTCGTTCAGCTATCAGTCACATTGGGCTCGCCATGCTTCTCACGCGTTGGTAGCCATTGAGCTTTACCGCACAGAACACTTACTCAGAACAGACTCATGACTACGACCACCACAGCCGCAACAAAGGCGAATGACCATGGTTAGCATTGGGCGGAGCCCCAATGCTAACCGTTGTTGAACGATTCGCGGTCGGGCTTGGGGCGGTCTCACTCCCGGGGGTGGCGTGCGGACGGGGCGTCAGTGGGTAAAGCTTTCGGGCGCTTCTCCGGGCTGATGTTCGACGCTTTGGGCTTTGGGACGGGATTTAGCTCCATGCTGCGGCGGGATGGGGGCGGGGGATGGTCTGGTGGACTCTCCGGCGGGCGGGCGCGGTGCGTTCTTCCCGCTGGTGTCGGGCTGCATAACGCTTTTTCGGCGGCTTCCGGGCATGACGCTCCGGTGCCGGGCTCGACGTGTTTTTCACACGCGCGCTCCGCCTGGCCGGTGAGAAAGATAACCGGTCGCCTGGTTTTGTGGTGACCGTGCCCGGCGCCGGCTTTCCTCCCAAGTTTCAATTGCCGCCCGTTTCCCGGACGGTATGGGCTGGACGTCCCCGCGCGGGGACAGGATTCCAGTGAAAGAAATTCTGCAGCAACTTAAAAACCCCGCCTTTATTGAAAAGCTCCTGCTCCTGCTGGCGACGGCGGTTCTGAGCGGCTTGTTGGTTCCCGAGATTTCCTCACGGCTCGCGGATACCCGCAACAAACAACAGAAGCTGTTCGAGGCGGACATCCAGCGGCAGCGTGACATCATCACTGCACAGTCGGAGTTGCTGAAGAACCTGGCCAAACAGCTCTGGGAGTTTCAGTTATCGAACATCAACGTTTCCTTTTACAAGATAGCGGGAAACGAAGCTGCTTTTGGCACGGCGGTCGCAAAGTATCAGGCGCGGTCAGGCGAACTGCTGGGCCAAATCCGTGCAGAACTGAGCAATGCCCGCCGGTTGACCTCGCCGGCGATGCATGACCGGCTGACGCAACTCTATTTCCAGACCATCCTGCCCGTGGATTCGGGAGTCGAAGCTCTCATCGCCCGCAGCCCGGCGGCTACGCGGGACGCGTGGCTTGAGCAGCACCAGAAATCCTTCGAGACGGCACAGAAGGCGATAGATGACGTCCTCAAGGATCTGGCCGTGGAGTTCGCTCTGGCGGCACCGCTGGCGATGCCGGGCTGACTCCCCGCTGACCGTTTCGTGCGGCGGACCAGGAGCGGCAGGATCTTTGTGAGTGCGGTCGGTCTGAGTGTGATCGCCTGCACGCTGCCAGGCATGGGCGCCACTACCAGTCTCACCGCCGCCGTGGTCTTTCTCACCATCTATGGACTCGGTTGGGGGTGCTTCGATTGTAATAACATGCCGATTCTCTCGCAGATCACGCGCCCCGAACTCCGCGCCACCGGCTACGGTTTCATGAACCTGATCAGCATTTCGCTGGGAGGAGTGGCGGATTACGGTTTCGGTGTCCTGAGAAAGAACGGCATCGGCACCAGTGTCATCTTTGCGGGATTCGCCGCCGCTGTCGTCGTCGCCATCGTCTGCATGCTGCTGATCAAACCGCGCAATACCGACAACCCATTCCAATGTTCGTGCCCGAATCAAAACGACTCCACGGCCTTGTCGCCGCTACGCACACACCATTCCATGCTGATGGTTCTCTAAATCTGGCCATCATCGAAAAGCAGGCGGCGCATCTGCTGAAGGACGGCGTGAAGACAGTCTTCATCGGCGGCACCACGGGCGAGAGCAGTTCGCTGAGTCTGAGTGAACGGCTGGCACTTGCCGAGCGCTGGCTGGCTGCGGTGAAGGGCACGGCGATGCGTGTTGTCGTCCATGTCGGATCCAACTGTCTCGACGACGCCCGCACTCTCGCGGCGCAGTCGGAGAAGCTGGGTGCGGCAGCCATCGCGGCGCTCGCTCCCTCGTATTTCAAACCTCGCTCACTCGACGTGCTCATCGCCTGCTGTGCCGACATCGCCGCTGCCGCGCCAGTGACGCCGTTTTATTTCTACGACATTCCCGTGCTCACCGGGGTATCGTTCTCCATGCTCGAATTTCTAAATCAGGCGAAGGACCGCATCCCCACGCTGGCTGGGCTCAAATTCACCAATCCCGACTTGATGGCATTCCAATTGTGCCTGCACGCGGACGAGGGGCGATGGGATTTGCCCTTCGGCGTGGATGAACATCTGCTCGGCGCGCTGGCGATGGGCGCGCAGGGAGCGGTGGGCAGTACCTACAATTTCGCGGCGCCGATCTTTAATCGGCTACACAGGCATCCCACAGGATTTGATCAGAAGGATGTGAGGGTATCTGAAAAGTGCGGGTGACCAGGCGGCAAAATCGTGATGATTTGGAGGTGTTATGGAAACCAAATCAAAAAAGACATCCGCCGCCCAGCCGACCCGTC
>JANOZA010000135.1:0-4885 GCA_031429155.1 Verrucomicrobiota bacterium
GAAAGGTCTTTCCGATAGCCGATCAGCCCCCGGAGGATGCGGATCCGCTCATGACCATGGGCGAACCGCTCAACCACTTCCACCAGCGAAACCCGGTAGGGTGAGCGGTCCGCGCTATGTCCGGGCTGACCCGGTCGAATAGGCGGCAACACGGCGGAACTATTCCAAGGGGGGATCAACATGGCGATTTCACATTTAAGTGCCTCAGGTTTGGAGAAATTTTAAACAAGTCGAGTCCTCCCTGTCAGCAGTTCCTGCATCATGCCCTGCTTGAGGGCGCGGGTCTTGTCCCGCCGCTGCTCCAGGCTCGTCAGCTCCGCGTCAATCTCGCTTAGCACCTCGGCGATGGCAGTTTGTTCGGGGAGGGGTGGAAGCATCTGATTGGGAGATTAAACGGCTCTGGCTGTGAACTCTTTGTGCCACTCGATCATTCGATCAATATCCGCCTCGATCTGGTCCGGCTCGGGAACGTCAACCGGCGCTTCGTCGGACTGGCTGTGTTCGAAGCACGAGTATTTCGTCATCATTTCATCGATCAAGTCGCAGTCCTTTTTCTCAATTTTGGCGAGGTTGCCAATTTTGCCCATTGTGTTGACCGCACGACGGTGTCGTTGAATCACATCGGCCAAAAAGACAGTCTCGACGATTCGCTCCAAGAGAATCCGGAAGTCGCTACAGATGGCCTTCGCCAACGGATAGTAGTCATCATAGCCATCGTTTAGAAAAGCCTTCCGTGCCTTCGCAACCCGTTCACCCTTCAAATTCATCAGTGCTTTCTCGGGCTTCTTGCCAAAAAGCGGCACTTCACCTGGCTGCCCGGTTCCCCACGGTTCACGTCGGATGTGGACGTCATTAATGACGCCTCCAGCCTGATCATTCACGATACCGAGGAAACTCAGTCGGTGCGTGAAGATCAGCACCTGTCGGTCTTTACTCAGCTTGACTAGCCGGGCGATGACCTTCTCCTCGAAAATCTGATCTAGCGAAGAGATAGGATCGTCAAAAACGAAAGGAGCCTTGGTGTCTCGCCCGGTAACATCCGCGATGAATGCCGCCAAGGCTACAATCCGGCGCTCGCCCTCGCTCAAAACCTCAGCGACGCGCACCTTCTGATTCTTCGTTTCTCGCAGCCGGATACCGTGCTTACTTTTGGCTAGACTGGTGCCGGCTTTCACCAGTTCGACCTGAACTTTGCCCGCTCCGAGTTCCTTCAATTCGTCGTTGAAGCGTTGGACGTAGGCGTCCGTAATCAAAACCTGAGAAAGCTCGCCAGCTTTGCGGGAGATTCCTTTTGTTGATGTCTTCTTTTTCCACTCTTCGAATTCCGCATGTTTTTTCAGCCGGTCCAACTCCGCTTGGACGGCGACTGCCTGGTCCGTCACCCACTTTTTTCCCTCAAGCTCGGAAACTCGCGCAAGCGCTTGAGCGCGATCAGCACTGCTCGCGTCTGCATCCAGTTCTTTGGCCAGATTCTCGGCGGCGGCGGCAGACTCCTCCAGTTTGGTGAGAAGCGTCAGGACATCGGGATCAATTGCAGACGGCCGTTCTGGGACAGTCCCGTCTCTCAACGGGGCCAAAAGCGGCTCTAACTTCGCCCATGCGGATTCGATGGCAACCTGAGCGCTTTCGGGCAGGCCCGCCGCTTGGCATGTGGTTGTGAGGGCTTTCGCTTCTGGACGGGCAGGAAGGATTGCCAGACTCTCCTTCAAAATCTTTTCGGCAGCGGTGGCCTCTTTTTCGAGGATACCCATTACAAATGTCTCGAATCCCTGAAGGCGAAGCTGGGCGGCTTCATCGAGATTCTGGTGACAAAGTAAACATCGTGCTCCCTCGTCGGTATGTGGGAACTCGTTCTTCGGATACGCCTCTGCTTTCGAGTAGGATCTTGCAGCTTCCCACATAGCCTTCCAAGTCGCAGTTCCCACGCCGTCCATCTTGGCGGCACCTCCGAGTGCCTTTGCTCCTTCCACAGCGGATTTTCGCTTTGTAGCGGCATCTTCTTTAAGCCGCCGAATCGCATCAAGAGCCCTCTCTCCCAAAGCTTTTACGCCTCGTTCCAGCGAAGATCGGATTCCCTCAATCTGCGCTTTGGCTTCCCGCTTCTTCTTCGCAGCCCCTGCCGGATCGGCAATTTTCACCCGATCTCGCTGCCCTTGGAGGGACGTTTCGTCCATGGCCGTCCAGGTGATGTAATCGGAAATCTTGGCAAGAAACTTGCCGCTAACGAGGGTTGCGTAAACCTTGCCTGTCTCGCTGCCAGCGTATCGGACAGGCATCTCTGGAAGCTTTGAAACGAGCTTCCGCTGTTCGGCCAGCAATCCGGCCTCCACCTGCTTGCAGGCTTCGACCAGATCGGTGAATAGGGAAAGCTCGGGTGGTTCGTAAGACAGCTCCGTGTCCTTTTCCAGATAGATGCGCCCGCATTCGGTATCGAACACGTCCACAGATCTGAGATCGTCCACTGGGTTGGTGTTTGCGATCCAAACGACCTGCTTCTTCTCACTTCCAACGGAATAGTCGAAGGTGCATTCCTGCTTCAAAGGAGGGGCAGCATACACGTTCGTCTTCAGGTCCGAGCTGTGCGCTTTCCCGCAAGCTCTCGTGAGAATGCGCGAGTAGCCCGACTTGCCTGAGCCATTGATTCCATAGACGACTGAAATGTTATCGTCTCCGAAACTTAGCGGCTTCTTCGGGTTGAGCGCGTCAATACCGGTCACCGGTCCAATCGACTCCAGCCGAAGCTCATTGGAAGCGGCTGAACCTCGACTTATAGCCGGAAAGGACCGGGGGCTTTTCTTCTTTGGCTCCGGCTTCTTCGCCATAGCCACTAACTCTTCTATGTCCTTGGCGCCAAGATTGCCTTTGGCTAGGAGGCGATGAGCGGCTTCCCCCACCCATTCATGCTGCTTGTTCAGCCACTCTGAGACCTCATCGTTCGTATTCATACCAATCTCGTCCTTCCGGTGAGGAGTTCCTGCATCATGCCCTGCTTGAGGGCGCGGGTCTTGTCCCGCCGCTGCTCCAGCGCCGCCAGCTCCAGGTCCATGTCGGAGAGAACCGTGGCGATGGCGGTTTGTTCGGGGTGGGGTGGGACGGTAAAGGTCAACTGAGCGAATGTAGCTTTTGAAATTATGCTCGTTGCTGTAGTGCCTGCATTCGCTTGGAGGTATTGTTTACTCGCTTCAAAAACATAATACAAAAACTCGGCGCTGTTGTTCTTGTTCGGCGTGACTGCATTGATTTGCTGGTTGCACGCGCCAGCAGTTCTCAAGATGGCATTCTTCCCTATGCTCGCGATGCAGGTAACAAGGACAGTATTAGGCGGCAGCGCCCTGATAGAATCCAATCCTTTCCGAGTAATTGTTCTCTCCGATGTGAACATATCGCGATGAGCGGAAATATCCGTTGGGGTTATCCACGGATACTCATCACCCCAAAAGATTGCGACATCCGTGCGCGGAGTTCCACCAGTAACAACGTCGCCTAGGTCCAAAACCCGCTTCGTCTCCCACTTTCCAGTGAATCCCGGGAGGCGGGTTTGTCCGGAGAGGAGCTGCTGCATGGCGGCCGGTTTGATGTCGCGCTTCTTGGCGATGAGCCGGTCCAGCGCCCCCAGCAGCCCATCCACATCGCTCAATGCCGTAGCGATGGCGCGTTGTTCGATCGGTTTGGGTAGAGGAATAAGCATCTGACGAAGAGTGCCTGCATTCACGTTCTTTTGCGCTCCGCCGATCTGACTCTGAGTGAAGAATCGTTGTCCGATCTCCGAATTGATGAAGTGGCATAGATAGGTGCTCTCAGCTTCGTGCTGTTTCGGTCGGGTGATTAGAGTGGTGAAGCTCTGCGCGGAGTCGTATTGAGGAGGAACAATTGCCGTCACGCCAGGATACCCCGTTCTCATCGTCAGTAAGTCTCCGCTGCGAAGTCTCTTGTTCCTGAAAACTGCCTCATATCCGGGGTCAACGAAAAGCAAGTCGCGATCGTCCAGATGACCATCTTTGATGTTTTGATTTCTGAACATCGGGACGCCTCTGGTTCTGTATGCGTGTGTCGCGGCGCTTGCGATTCCGACCATGATCTTGTCCGCAATCGCAGCAAGAGGCTTCACCTCCCACTCCTCCGGGATCACACCCACCTCGGTCTGTTTGTAGCCGGGTTTCATGAAGGTTCCTCCCCGGCCAGGTCGCGCGAAAGTTCCTCCTCAATGGCTTCGATGCTGGGGAGGCTGGAGGCGAATTCCTCGGGCAAGGCGCGGGTGAGTTCATAATCGGCCACGCCGATGGGTTTGTGGATATCGCGCGTGGAATACTCGGCGAGGATGCGGTCCTTGGTCTGGCAGAGGATGAGGCCGATGGTGGCGGCGTCGTGTTCGTGACGGAGCTGGTCGTCCACGGCGGAGCAGTAGAAATTCATTTTCCCGGCATACTCGGGTTTGAAGTCGCCCTTCTTGAGATCCACGACGACGAAGCAGCGGAGATGCAGGTGATAGAACAGGAGATCGAGGTGGAATTCGCGGTCGCTGACTTCGAGCCGGTATTGGCGGCCGACGAAGGCGAACCCGCGCCCGAGTTCGAGGAGGAATTTCTGGATGTGCCCGCACAGGCCCAGCTCCAGCTCGCGCTCGTGAAACGGCTCCTCCAACGTGAGGAAGTCGAACAGGTAGGGGTCTTTCAGCAAACCCTGGGCAAGGCTGGCGTGAACCTCGGGGAGAGTGGTGGCGAAGTTGGTGACGGCTCCGCCCTGCCGCTCGTGGGCGCGGTTTTTGATTTGAACGGTCAGGGTGTCACGGCTCCAGCCTTGTTCCAAGGTTTGGCGGGCATACCAGAAGCGGGTAGGGAGATCCTTAATTTTCTCGAAGAGCAGGACGTTGTGGAACCACGGGATG
>JANOZA010000136.1:0-11199 GCA_031429155.1 Verrucomicrobiota bacterium
ATGCATTTCAAGGACGGGAAACTATTTTCCGACAAGTTCACCAAAGATCATCTGACAGCAGTAGACAAATTGAAACGGCCACGGTGTCTTCAAAGCCGTGGCTGGAGACGCGGGGCAGATATTGAGACTTTTGTTTAGCCCGTGGTGAAGCTTAGCAAACCCCTCAGGGCAGTGGCAGCAAGCCGGCGGCGGTGGCCTTTTGAATGAGATCAGGCGGGAGATCGCGGCCGTGGCGGCGGCGGATGCGGAGCTTGGTGTGCCAGAGTGCCGTGGCGGTGACATCGTGGAAGTCTTTCGACCGGGTGCTGTTGATGCAGTCGTCGGTGAAGGGTGGCAGCAATGTCGCTCAGGCGAAGCAGGCATGGCAGGCGGCGTGCGCATTTTTTATCCTGGGGCTGGTGCTGGCGGTGTGGTCGCTGATCGTGCCGATGGCGCTGATCACGCTGTGCGCATGGGTGACGAGCATCGGGTGCCTGGTCTGCGGGATCGTGCTGCTCCTGCATGGGGCGATCGGCAGGGGGATCGCTGGGATTATCTTCGCGCTGCTCACGGTACCAATGGTGCTGGTGTGGATTCCGCTTTGAGAGTCAGGGAATGAGGCTGTGAGGGAGTCAGGGGACTTTGCCGAGGTGGCTCAAGCATGTCTTAGATGGCCTCCGTGATCCACTCAACGCGGGAGAGATCCGTCGGGAGCCTCCTGAGGCATCCGCGGATGGGGCTGTCTTTTTCATCGCAAACCTTGCCCTGGCACAGAGCGTGCGCTACGATTACCCTGGATTTCCACCCCCGCTGCTTCCGCCATGACGATCTTCACTAATTTGCCCGTCCTTCTCGCCGCAGTCTTCGCCGCCGCGCCGGTGCTGTGCGCGGAAACGATAGCGGATCTCAAAGCGCGCGAGGCCAAAGTGCTGGCCCTGGTCACCAAAGTAAAGGACAGCATCGTGGCCATCACCTCCGAGGATCCCGGCAAGCCAGGCAGCGGCAGCGGGGTCATCGTTCAGAAGGACGGCCTCATTCTTACCGCCGCCCACGTCACCGCGGCGACCGGGGAAAATCTGATCATTACCTTCCCGGACGGAAAGCGCGTGAAGGGGAAAGCGCTCGGCGCCAATCGCGTAACGGATGCCGGCCTCGCGAAGATCACCGACGAAGGGGAATGGCCGGCGGTGGAGATCGGCAGCTCAGACAAGATGCTCCTGGGCGACCCGTGTGTGGCCATGGCCAACCCCGGCGGACTCAGTATTGAGCGGCGCCACCCCGTCCGCTACGGCCGGATCTGGAAGCGCGATCTCGACGGTGCCATCTTCAGCAGTTGTGCGCTCATCGGCGGCGACAGCGGCGGACCGCTCTTTGATCTCGAAGGCCGCGTTATCGGGATCAACAGCAGCATCCACGGCAGCGTGGAAATGAACCGTCACGTGGCCGTGGACACCCTGCGCGATGACTGGGACCGCATGATGAAGGAGAAGGCCTGGGGCCGGCAGGGGTTCAGCGCGGACAGCAGCCGGCCGCGGGTCGGGGCCGTCTTTGACCGCGACAGTCAGGAAGGCGTGAAGGTGATCGAAGAAGTGGACGCCGAATCTCCGGCCGGCAAAGCAGGGGTCAAACTCGGCGACGTGCTGGTGAAGTTCGATGGCGTTGACGTCGCCACTTTCCACCACCTGCAGCGGATCATCGGCAAGAAGAAGTCTGGCGACAAAGTGAAAATCGCTCTGCGCCGTGAATCAGCCACCGTGGAATGTGATCTCGAACTGGGCAGCCCGCCAACCATCGCGAGCCAACAGCGCAATGCGAAGAAGGACACTCCGGAAAAGGAAAACGAGAAGGACAAAGGTCCCCCGGAACCGAAAGTCCCGGCCGAGTCCGGTCCCCGGCCATACTTTGGCGTCGAAATCGAAGACACCGGAGGCAAAGGCGCGCGCATTGTGTCGGTGAAAGAAGGGAGCCCGGCGGCGAAGGCCGGCCTCGTCGCCGGCGACATCATTCTCCACCTCAACGATAAGGATGTGAACGGTCCCACACCCGCCGCGGATGTGCTTCGCGGGCTGAAACCAGGCGATAAAATCACGGTCAAAACCAAACGCGGCGAAACGGACAACAACGTCGAAGCCACTCTCGAAGAACTCAAACACTGATCTCCCCAATCTCTTCCGTTCACCAAAAGGCTATGAAGACCACACCCATCCTCGCTGCTACGCTGCTCTTTGGCATCGCTTTCCCGCCCCTGCTGAGGGCAGACAACGAAAAACCAGCGGCCCCGCCGGCTGCTGAAGAACCCAAGAAGGAGGAACCGAAGAAGCCCGAGAAGTTCGACGAACAAAAGAGCAAGCAGCCGGACAAGGAAAAGGAGGAACCCAAAGGCCCGGCGGCGCACGATAAGTACAGCCGCGAGACGGCGGAAATTCTCAAAGCCTGGGAACCGGCGCTGGAAGAAGTGCGCCGCGCTACCGTCAAGCTTACCTGCGGCGGCAAGGACATCGCGTTCGGGTGCGCAGTCCATGAAAACGGGTTCATCGTTACCAAAGCCAGCGAAGTGTTCGATAAGAAAGGCGTCTTCCTCACCGGCATCGAGGCTTGCTTCCCCGAAGGCTTGCGCATCCCCGTTAAACTCGCAGACACCCACCGCCCCTATGATCTCGCGCTGCTCAAGGTGGAAGCCCGCGGGCTTCGGGTCGTGACTTGGGACGAGTCCATCACGCCGGAACCGGGGACATTCCTCGCCGCCGCCACTCCTCTCCGGATGCCTGCCGCCGTCGGCGTGCTCAGCGTCATGCCGCGCAGCCTCGATGACTCCCACAAGGGCTGGCTCGGCGTGGACCTCGACAAGGCCTGTGAAAAAGAAATCAAAATCATCGGCATCTCCGCCGGCAGCCCGGCATCGAAAGCCGGCCTCGTTTCCGATGACATCATCAAAAGCATAGACGGCAAAATTGTGACCACGGTGGATGAGTTCAAGCTGACCGTGAGTTCCCTGCGTCCCTATCAGACGGTGAAAATCATCGTGAAGCGCGAGAAGGGCGACCGGGAACTGGACGCTACCCTGGCCCCGCGTCCGCAAGGGCTGGGAGCACTCGCCGAGGATCCCCGCAACAAGATGAGCGGCAGCCTCAGTGAAAACCGCCGCGGCTATCCCGATGCCATGCAGCACGATCTGGTGCTCGAACCCAACCAGGTCGGCGGCCCGCTCGTCAACCTCGACGGCAAAGTCGTCGGCATGAACATTGCGCGCTCCGGCCGCATCGAGTGCTACGCGATTCCCTCGAAGACCCTCAAAAATCTGCTCGCGAAAGTGGGCGAAGGCCGGTTCTCCCATCCGGAACTCGACGCTCTGCGCGAGGAACGGAAGAATGCCGAAGCCGCACTGGAGCGGGTGAAGAAGGATCTCGAGGCGCTCACGGGTCGCATCAAAGAAGCCGAGGGCCCTGCGACCCCTGCCGAGGAGAAGAAGTAAAGCGGCCGGATGCACGGCCTGGATGCCATCATCCTCGGCCACGGACTGGCCGGAGCCACTCTCGCGTGGCACCTTCGCTGGCGCGGCTGGCGGGTGCTCGTGGTGGATCGCGATGAACCCGTGACCTCATCGAAGGTCGCCGCCGGCATCATCGCTCCCATCAGCGGCAGACGCGTGGCGCGGAGCTGGCGTGTGGACGAATTCCTGCCCGTTGCCAATGAATTCTACCGCCGCACCGGCGCGGAAACCGGCACGGATCATTTCCATCGGACACCGTATGTCAGACTTCTGCGAACTGCCGACGAGCAGCGCCGCTGGCGGGAAAAGCAGGACGACCCCGCGTTTCAGAAACTCCTCACCCAACCACAGCCTCAGCCGCTTGTGGATGAGTCTCTGTTCCATTCTCCGGGCGAAGGACTGGAAGTTCATGCCGGATGGCTGGACGTCCGCGCATGGCTCGCCGCCTCGCAAAAGCACCTGCAGCAGCACGGCGCATGGCTCACCGCCAGCGTGCCGCCGGATGCCGTGACCACCGACAGCGCCAGCGTCACTATTCACACGCCGCAGCCCATCACCGCCCGGCACCTCATCTTCTGTCAAGGCTGGGAAGCCGCCGCGAATCCTTTCTTCCCGTGGCTGCGCTGGAAAAGTGCGAAGGGCGAAATCCTCACGCTGCACTCCCCTGCCCTGCGCGAGAGCCGCATCATCAACTGCGGCGGCTGGCTCCTCCCGCTGGGCCGCGACGGACTCTTCCGCGCCGGGTCCACCTACACATGGGACGACTTCACCACCGCGACCACCGCCGCCGCGCGCATGGAAATCGAAGGCCGGCTCCATCGCCTCCTGCGCGTCCCGTTCACGATCACCGCGCAGGAAGCCGCCATCCGTCCTATCATCAACGAGAGTAAAGCCCTCATCGGCCAGCATCCCTCCCATCCCCGCCTCGCTTTCTTCAATGGCCTCGGCTCGAAAGGCGTCCTTCACGCCCCGTTCTTCGCTTCCCAACTCGCCGCCCTCCTCGTTGACGGTACGCCAGTGGAGTATGAAGTCGATGTCCGGAAAAACGGCTAACCACCGCCTCCGCCTTCTTCATTCTGCATTTTTCATTTCCCCCCATGCTCCGCGCCGTCGAATTCTCCCACCAGCTCCTTCGCGAACGCCTGTTCCCCGGCGACATGGCCATTGATGCCACGGCGGGAAATGGTCACGACACCCACTTTCTCGCCCAGCTCACCGGGCCGGACGGCATGGTCTTCGCGTTCGATGTGCAGGGTGAGGCCATCGCCGCCACCCGCAGCCTGCTGGAGCGCTGGGGCGTCCCTGCCGGTTCATGGCAGCTCGTTCACGCCGGACATGAAACGATGCCGTCCGCGATTCCCCCGCGCTGGCACGGGCAGGCCGGCGCAGTGCTGTTCAATCTCGGTTATCTGCCCGGCAGCGACAAAACCATCACTACCGTCGCCGCTTCCACCGTGGCCGCCATGCGTGCCGCACTCGAATTGCTCCGGCCCGGGGGCGTAATGATCGCCGTGCTCTACACCGGGCATCCCGGCGGGGCCGAGGAAGCACAGGCCGTGCTCGACTTTGCCGCCGGCCTCCCCACGCGTGAATATCACGCCATCGAATACCGCACGCTCAATTCCCGCAACACACCGCCCTCCGTCCTCGCTATCGAAAAGGCCGGCAACGCATGGGAACCGGAATACAGCATCTAGATGGTGTCTTTGCAATTAGTCCGAACTCCCTGCATCGAACCGCAGAGCGGTTCCCCCATGAATAGCCGGGGGTTCGCGAGGCACGAGCGCACCCCCGGAAAGCCCCCCCGCGACACAGGCGATGAGCCGTCCGGAAGTCCCATCGCCTGTCATTTATATTCGTTACCGGGGGTCTTCGACCCCCGGCTATTCATGGCGAACCCCTGCCGGGGTTCCTCTCCGGAAGGTGCTTAAACATTTACAGATTTTGCGAAGACTCCGCCTACCACCGAGCAGCCCTGTTCCTCGACCGCTCAACTCTGGCGACGGAAGATAAATATAACCGCCATCACCAGGCCGGCGATCCCGGCACCGATGGGAATGACATCGCCGTGCGCAGCATAAAACGTGATCCCGCCACGCGTGAGCGGCACAGCGGCATGGAGCAGACCCTGCTTCCATCGCGGCAGCTCATTTGTCATGCGGCCTTCGGTATCAATCACGCAGGTAACGCCGGTGTTTGCCGCTCTAACCATGGGCCGCTGGAGTTCAAGGCAGCGCCAGCGGGCGTTCAGAGCGTGAATCGCGGACTCGTTGCTTTCGGCAAACCAGTTGTCGTTGGTGATGTTCACGATGAGCTGCGTGCGATCGCGAATGAAGAGTCGAGCCACTTCCGGTATCGTATCCTCGAAGCACACCAGCGGGATGATCTCGTATTTCATTCCCTCAACGCGCAGCGGTTCCATAGAAGTCCCCGCTGAGAAATCGGAGGGGATGAGTTCCCCGAGCATATCCTCCAGAAAAGGAAGCTCCCGGCGAAACGGAATGTACTCACCGAACGGCACGAGGCGGACTTTGGCGTGGAGCACGAAACTGTCGTAACGTCCGCGCATGAGGGCCGCGCAGTTGTGAGCACTCCAGTCATCTTCGCCCGCGCCCTCTGCCGTGAGCGCATCGGCCCCGGTAAGGATCGTGTCGGCTCCGGCTTTGAACAGCGTCGCGAAAAAGTCCTCGTGCATCCGGTCATGGAACGGCCGCGGCAGGGCGGACTCCGGCCACACGATGAGTTCCGGCTTTTGCTTCGCGTTCTGCAAACCACGCATCGTGAGCATCGCGAGATCTTCGTAACGCTGGCCCTCGTTCTCCGGATTCATCTTGTCGGCCATGCCGACATTCGGCTGCACGAGCAGCACCTGAACGTGACCGGACGGCTGCGGACTCTTCTGCCAGGTGATGACCGTGACCACCGCCGGCGTGGCGAGGGTGAAGGCCAGTAAGACGGCACGGCCTCTAACGCTGCGGTGCTGTCGCAGCATCCACGCCGCAGCGATGCCGCCCATGAAGAGGAAAGGGATCATGGAAAGTCCCGTCACGCCGCCATACGCAGCCAGCGAGCGCAGTCCGGGCATTTCCACCAGAGGCACCGCCGCGCCATTCCATGGGAATCCGAGGATCGGGAAAACGCCGCGTCCCCATTCCAGTCCGCACCACAGCAGGGCCAGCGTGATCACTGATGCCAGCGCCCGCCCCGGAGTCTCGGGTCGCAGCATCGCCGCAAACCCGCCCCACACCGCCGGATACAATGCGAGATACACACACAGCGCCGCCATCCCTGCGCCCGTCACATGCGCCGTCCACCAGACCGTCGCCGTGAACACGCACAGTCCCGCCAGCCATCCGTGGCGGAAGCCATACAGAAACAGCCGCCACCCGCGCAGTCCCACCGGCTGCCACAACCGCCAGAACAACGGCAGCGCCCACAGCCATGCCAGCCACCACTGACCGAACGGCGGATAGGCCGCAGCAAAAAGCCCGCCAGTGATCAGCGCGGAGACGAGAGCACAGAGAAAGGCCATCGGTCAGGAGGCGAGCCTCGTTGCGATGTCCTTCTTTATCCCCGTCCAAAGCCGCTCAATGCTCGCGCGCAGCCGGGCTTTGATCTTCGCCAGCCTGTCAGGATCCAGCTTGCCGCCATCGTGCGGGAGCTGGCTCGCGAAAAAGTAGAACTTCACCTTCGGCTCGGTGCCGGACGGGCGCACGGCAAAGCGCCGGCCATCGGCGAGTTCGAGCATTAGCATGTTTTCCTTCGGCACGGCGTCACCTTCTTCGTCCGTCACGTCGTCCTTGCCGTAGTGAATCATCTTCACCACCGCTGCGCCGTCGAGTTCCGTCGGCGGACTCTCGCTGTAGGATTCCACCAGTTTGCGAATCTTCGACGATCCATCCGCGCCGGGGAACTCCGGGGACTCCGTGTGTTCATCGAACACGCCAAACTCACAGAACACTTCATCGAGCAGATCAGGAATCGTCAGGCCGCGGCTCGCGGCGTGCGCGGCGAGTTCGGCGAACATCACCACCGCACCGTTGCCGTCTTTGTCGCGAATCCAGTCCGTACACATGTAGCCGTAGCTCTCCTCGCCACCGAAGATGAAGAACGTGCCGTGCTCCAGTTGCGCAGCCCTCGCCTCCTCCGCAGTGAGGTCGCGATAACGCGCCCGGATGTCCTCCGGCAGCGAACGCTCGTACTTCCCGAGCTTCCCGCCGATGAATTTGAAACCTGTCAGGGTGTTCACACATTTCACGCCATAGGCCGCCGCCACCGCGTCCTGGAGTTGCGTCGTCACAAACGTCTTCACGATCGTCGCCCGCTGGCGGTTCGACTCGTTGAGAATGCCGAGATCGAACATCGTCTTCGTGCGATACCATGCCATCAGCGAGCCGATTTGATTACCAGTGATGAGGCGCATGGTGCCACTGCGGTCGCGCACCGCCACGCCCATGCGGTCACAGTCAGGGTCCGTGCCGATCACGATGTCCGCGCCCTCTTTCTCCGCGAGGTCCATGGCCATCTGCAGCGCCGCCGCGTTCTCCGGATTCGGCGACTTCACCGTGGGGAATCGTCCGTCCGGCACATCCTGTTCCGGCACCGTCAGATAGTTGAATCCGAGCGACTTCAGGATCGTGGGCACATGCACGCCGCCCGTCCCATGGATCGCCGTATAGACGATTTTCAAATCCTTCGCCTTCTCCAGCAGCGCGGGATTCAGCATCACGGTCTTCAACTTCTCAAGATAGCGCTCATCAATCTCCCGGCCAGCGGTGCGCAGTTCGCCGCGCTCACTGACGGGCACCGGCTCATAGGAATCGCTCTGCACCGCGTTCACTTCATTGAGAATCCCCGTCGCCACCGGCTCGAGGATCGGATCGCCCTCATTGAAATAGACCTTGAAGCCATTGTCGTGCGCCGGGTTGTGACTAGCCGTGAGCATCACCCCGCCCGTGGCCCGCAGATGACGCACTGCGAACGACAATTCCGGCGTGGGCCGGTGGCTGTCGAACAGATAAGCATCCACGCCGCTCTCCGTCATGATCTTCGCGCAAAACTCCACAAACTCCCGCGCATAGTGCCGCGTGTCGTGACTGAATACGACCGACGGCCTCCCGCCCTGCCCCACATAGTCCCGGAGGAACTTCGCGAATCCCCGGCAGGCGCGCGTGAGGTTGAAGAAGTTCAGCGCATTCGTGCCCACGCAGGGAAACTGCGGACGCTCCCCGGGCGCGGCGTTCCCCTGCTCTGCCGCAGTGACGATCTTTCCTATCGTCCGTCCCCGCAGACCGCTGGTGCCAAACGCGAGCTTCTTGAAAAACCGGTCATTCAACTCTGTCCAGCGCCCGCCATTCACCAGTTCCTCCACACTGGCATGAACCACCGGATCGGAACTGCCGGCGGTGAGTTCGAGAATGTTATCGCGGCTGGATTCGAGCAACGAACCGGCGGCTACGGCGGCGGTGAGATTTTCGGAGAGGAGTTCTGTCGGGGTCATAGAAAGCGCGATCCTGAGGGCGAACGAAAGGCGATCAATCGCGGAACGCTGCCCGGCGTGCCGTGGCCTGCTTTTGTAGCTCGACTTTCCAAAGTCGAGTTCTGCGCGGACTCGACATTGGAATGTCGAGCTACGTCACGAGCCGGTAGCCGGTGCCGCGGACGGTTTCGATGTAGCGCGGGCGCTCCGGGTCCGGCTCCAGTTTCGCGCGGAGGGCGGCGATGAAATTGTCCACGGTGCGCGTCGTCGGCCAGGCGTTGTATTCCCAGACTTCGTCGAGGAATTGCTCGCGGCTGATGGCTTCGCCGGGGCGGGAGGCGAGCAGGCGGAGCATGGCGTATTCCTTTTGGGATAACTCCAGCGCCACGGCGGCGCGGCGGGCGGTTTGTTTGGTGAAATCTATGACGGTGTCGCCGAGTGTCAGGAAATCCGGCGCGCTGCTCTCGCGCTCGGAGCGGCGGAGGAGGGCGCGGACGCGGGCGAGGAGTTCTCGCATGGCGAAGGGCTTCACAAGGTAGTCATCCGCCCCGGCGTCGAGGCCGTCCACGCGGTCGTCCACCATGCCTTTGGCGGTGAGCATGAGCACGGGTGTCTTCCTGCCGCGGCGGCGGAGTTCGCGGCAGAGGGCGTAGCCGTCGAGCTTCGGCATCATGACATCGAGGAGGATGAGATCGTGCTCCTCGCTGAGCGCGCGGGCGAGGCCGGTCTCGCCATCGGCGGCGGAGCGGACCTTGTAGCCGTCGGCAGTGAGCGTCTCGCAGAGGGCGGTGCGCATGGGGAGTTCGTCTTCGATGATCAGTAGTTTCATGAGTGGAATGGGTAGGGCGGGCGTCCCGCCTGCCACCGGCGGCATCCTTGCCGCCGGTTCGTTTCGGCAGGATGCCGAAACGGGCAGGCCGGAGGCCCGCCCTACCCGGTGACGGTTGGAAGGTTGTAGGGAAACTCCATCCGAAACACGCTGCCTTTCTCCAGTTCAGAAACCACGACGACCCGCCCCCCGTGGCCTTCGACGATGTGCTTCACGATGGCGAGGCCGATGCCGGTGCCGGTGGTCTCGCGGCGGAGTTCGTTGCCGAGGCGGTAGAAGCGCTCGAAGATGCGGGCGTGTTCTGCGGCGGGGATGCCGGGGCCGTGATCCGTCACGGTGAGGGACCAGGCATTGGGTAGGGCGGGCGTCCCGCCTGCCGTCGGCGGCATCCTGCCGCCGACTCGTTCCGGCAGGATGCCGGAACGGGGCAGGCCAGAGGCCCGCCCTACCCAGTCAGCACCGGCGGCGAGGCGCAGGGAAATCGTAGCTCGACATTCCAATGTCGAGTCTGGCGCGGACTCGACTTTGGAAAGTCGAGCTACGTTTGTGGGCGTGAACTTGATGGCGTTATCAAGGAGGTTGATCAGCGCCTGCTGGAGCGCGCCGGCGTCCACTTTGGGGACGAAAGGCAGCGGCTCCAGTTCGCAAACGATGCGCAGCCCGCGCGCTTCGGCCTGGGGCGTCATGAGTTTCACGGCGTCCTGCACCAGCGCGGCGATGTCGGTCTCCGCCATGTGATATTCCTTCCGCCCCTGCTCGATGCGGGCAAAGTCGAGCACGTTCTCGATGAGTGAGGAAAGCCGCGCTCCCTCGCCGGCCGTGAGGCGGTGGAATTCGTCCGCCGCCGCGCAGATGACTTTGCCGCTGGTCAGTCCGTCCGCCATGAGCCGCAGGCTGCCGACGGGCGCGCGGAGTTCGTGACTCACGCTGCTGACAAACTGGCTCTTCAGTTCTCCAAGGCGGCGTTCTTTGCTGAGGGTGCGATGCACGAGAGTGAGCCCGACGAGCGCTGTGACCAGTGCAGTGCCAATCAGCCCGATGACCCATGAGAGCAGTTGATAGTAATCGCGCAGCAGCCAGCCGGTCTCCCGCGGACCTGTCTCGATGACGTAGTAAGCCCAACTATGCCGCGAAAGCACATCCGGGATGCGAGTTCCGAGATCAACCGGCGGAGGAGGAATTCCGACCCGGCTATGGACAGAGGGAACGGCCTTCACATTCACCGCCGCCCAGTCCGGCAGGAGATGCCTGGTTTTTTCCTTCATCGTTTGGAAAGCGGCCCGCAGATCCGGTTCCAGCAGCACCGTGGCGGACCCGGGCTTGTGAGGTAAGAGGACGGCTACCGACCCTTGCCCGTGCAAATATCGCTGCGATGCTTCCCTGTCGTCAAGTCTCCGCACCGGCAGCAAAACCTCCGGCGGT
>JANOZA010000137.1:0-10193 GCA_031429155.1 Verrucomicrobiota bacterium
CTGCCAGCCAATAACTCGGGCGTCTGGGGTCTCGTCTCCTGGCTGATCGCCAATCCCAACCGCAACTTTCCTGTTTTGGGCGTCGGCTTCGGCATTGATTCCTCACCGTCACTTCCTTCGCCGTGGCCTGTGCGCAGCAACTTTGGCCTCAATGAATAACCATGAACGCCGGCCCTTCCCCATTCCTGACTGACGCCCTGCCGCCGAATGCGGCGGCGAGGCTGGCGATATTCGGAAAGCACCCGGCAGCGGCGGATCATCTGGAAGATGCCGGCCTCAGCACGCACTCGCTCGTGCAGTTTAAGCAGGGCTTCTATGTCGAAGGGCTGGGTGAAATTCTCGCCCGCCGCCGCTGGGAGAAGGAGCTGGAGAATCCAGATGCCGTCCCCTACGGCCACGGCATGATCTGCGCGGGAGCATCCGGCTGGATCGTCTCCTACTTCAACGCGTCCTCGGATGCCAAAGGCCGCCGCCAGTATCCGCTGGCCGCCGCCGCGCACATGGCGGGATTCCGCGCGGCCGGCAGCGCCGGTGAGGCCGGAGAAATCATTCGCCAAACGCTGCGTCATGCACAGGGGGCGGCCAGCGTGGAGGCCATTCGCTCCGCGCAGACTGCCGGGCAGCGCCAACTGGAGGACAAACTCGCCGGCGCATCCTCATCCGCCGCCGGCACCACTTCCAGACTGCGCATCCTTGAAGGCAGCGGGTGCGGCCCGGAATCGGACGCGCTGGCTCGGGTGCTGCACGCGCTGGCTCCACTGGGCGCGGGCACGGGTCGCGCCAGGGTAAGGCAAAGTCTCGCGGTCTCTGCATTCCATGCGCTGCTCTGGGCGGCTCTCGTGCGTGCCGTGCTGCACATGGAGCGCCAGCCGCTTTGCGTGACATGGCAGCATGGAGATTCGCTCCTCGATATAACCCTTGGCGAACCCTCCAGCCGGACGCTGCAAAACCTATTCACACCCGAAACCGCCGTGCCGCTCACCGCGTGCGTGCCTTACTCCATCGAAGACGACCAGCAGGAAGCCTGGAGCGTCGCTGTGCAGGCATGGCTGGAAGCGCCGGATTTCATCGCCGCACCCGAAGCGGAATCCGGTGGTGTGCTCAAAAACATGTTCCGCTCTGTTGGCGGCTTTTTCAGAACCAAGAAATAAATCACATGGACCTCACCTCACTGCTACACCCTGTCAGCGATACCGCGCCCTGCGGAGCCGACCTCGAAAACAACAATGACCCGCGCTGGGGCCATCTCAATACTCTGGCAGCAGGGGAGAAGCGGGAGGGCATCACTCAACCACCTAAATGGGCCGATGTGCGCGACCTTGCGCTCGAACTTGCCCGCGAAACACGCCACCTGCGACTCGGCGTTATCCTTGCCGAATGCGCCACGCATTTGCAGGGCTTGGCCGGTCTCCGGGATGGGCTCGCACTCATTCGCGGATGGTGTGAGAATTTCTGGGACGATGTCTATCCCGCCGGTGAACTGGAGGACAAACGCGACTTTCGTCCGCCCGTCATCGAGGCGCTCAACTACCCGTCCTTTCTCGTGCGTGTGGCTGCCGTGCCTGTGTCCCAGTCCGCCGGCGGGCGCTTTAGTCTGGGCGAAATGGATGCCGCTGAGGATGCCGACAAGAACGACACGGAAGCCATGAATCAGGCGCGCCTCGTGCAGGGCGGTTTCAGCAATACGCCAAAGGAAGTCCTTCAGGCTGCGCTCTCCGCAGTGCAGGATTCCATGGATCACGCCCGCGCGATCGAAGACATCTTCGATGACCGGTTCGGCTCCGGCTATGGCGTTAATCTTGCGGACCTCCGCGATCAATTCAGCAAAATGATCAGGCGCTTGACGCCCTTTTGCGGCACTCCGGCAGTGGAGGGTGCTGAGGAAGTCGGCGAAATAACCCTGGCCGGTGCGTCGTCCGGAGGAAGCGCCCCCGGTGCCATCAACTCCCGCGCATCCGCCATTCGCACGCTCGACAGCGTCATCTCCTGGTTCGCGACCAATGAGCCCAGCAGTCCCGTCCCGTTCCTGCTGCGCCGCGCGCAGCGCTGTGTCGGTATGGACTTTTTTGAACTTATCAACGAGCTGGCCAACGACCGCGCGCAGGCCGAACTCATTCTCAAGCCGTCTCCGGACGCAGACGGCTAGCGTTGACCGCTCATGCTTCCCGCCGACAGCGCTAGATTTGCCGGGGTCTATCGCGCCTCCCTGCTGGGCGATGTGATTCCGTTCTGGCTGCGGCATGGAATGGACCGCGAGCACGGCGGTATCATGACTGCTCTGGACCGTGATGGCTCTGTGCTCGACACCGACAAGAGCGTATGGTTTCAGGGCAGGGCGGGGTGGATGTTTGCTACGCTATTCAACACCGTAGAGCCCCGCGCGGAATGGCTGGAGGCGGCAAAGTCGTGTGTGGAATTCCTGCGCCGGCATTGTCATTCACCGGAGGGAAAACTCTACTTCACCGTGACCCGCGAAGGTCTCCCCCTGCGGATGCGGCGGTATGTTTTCAGCGAAGCCTTCGCTGCCATCGCCTATGCAGCATACGCCAAGGCCACCGGCGAACCGCGAGCCGCTGAGGATGCAGTCGAAGCCTTCGCCACGTATCTGCGATTAAGCTTCGAGCCCGGCGCGATGCTTCCGAAGTACGAGCCGACACGACCCATGAAAGGCATCGGTGCCCACATGATCGGCATCGTGACTGCTCAGGAACTGCGCGCGAATCTCGGCGATATCGAAATTTCCGGCAAGACTTGCAGCGAGTGGATTGATGCCAGCATCGCGGAGATCGAGCGGGACTTCCTCAAGCCCGGGCACGAGGCGTTGATGGAAGTCGTCAGCCCGGACGGCAGCGTGCTCGACCACATCGAAGGACGCACGCTCAATCCCGGGCACGCCATCGAATGCGCGTGGTTTATCATGCACGAAGGCCGGCTGCGCAGCGACGCACGGCTCATCGCCCTCGGCGTCCGCATTCTCGACTGGATGTGGGCGCGCGGCTGGGATCAGGAGCACGGAGGGCTATTCTATTTCACCGATCTCCGCGGCCTCCCGGTGCAGGAATACTGGCACGATATGAAATTCTGGTGGCCCCACTGCGAAGCCATCATCGCCACCCTTCTGGCGTGGAAACTGACTGGTGACTCCCGCTATGCGTCCATGCATGAGAAGGTCCACCGCTGGAGTTTCGCCCATTTTCCAGACGCTGACTGCGGCGAATGGTTCGGTTGGTTGCACCGTGACGGCAGTCTCTCGCAGCGGGCCAAAGGCAACATGTTCAAAGGCCCGTTCCACCTTCCCCGGATGCTTTGGTTCTGTTCCCGGGAACTGATGGAGTCCTAGGGAAACGCTGAATTATCCGCTCACAACCGTGGCTCGGGCATACTGCCCGGAGCAGAACGTTACCGCCTCGGCAACCCATTACGCCGGATTCCCGGGCGCGACAGCCGAAGCGGCCAAGGCACCTCCGGTTGTGGAGGTGGCGGTCTTCAGGACGTTTGCTTGCCGTGCTTTACGCGACCGGCATCACGACGGCGAGTTCCTTGCGGTTCTCGAGAACGCGATCCACCAGTCCGTATTCGAGGGCTTGCTCGGCGGTCATGTAGTTGTCGCGGTCGGAGTCCAGGTTGATCTGTTCAATGCTCTTGCCGGTGTGTTTGGCGAGGATGCCATTGAGGCGCTTCTTGAGGCTGTACATGAACTCGACGGTGCGCTCGACGTCGCTGGCGGTGCCGCTGGCGCCGCCGCTGACCTGGTGGATCATGACGTGGCTGTTGGGCAGGCAGTAGCGTTTTCCTTTGGTGCCGGCTGTGAGGAGAATGCTGCCCATGCTGGCGGCGATGCCCATGCAGTAGGTGTTCACGTCGCAGGAGAGGAACTGCATGGTGTCATACATGGCGAGACCGGCGGTGACGCTGCCGCCGGGGCTGTTGATGTAGATGTTGATGTCCTTCGCCGGATCCTGCATCTGGAGGTAGAGGAGCTGGGCGATGACGTAGTTGGCGAGGGGGTCGCTGATTTGCTCGCCGATGAGAAGAATACGGTCCTTCATCAGTCGTGAAAGCAGGTCGAATCCCATCATGCCGATCCCCGGCTCCTTTTCATAGACAGTGACGTTTTTCGCCACGTCGAGCGCACGGTCGCGCAGGTGGGGTGGGAGGGAGGAGTAAGGGGCGTCCTGGAGTTCGCGGAGGATTTTCATGGCTGGGGAGGGGGAATGACGGACGACTGGAGTCAGCGTCCATCAAGAGGCGTCACTGGGTGAAGGTTTCGCTTTGGGATTCGGTTTCGCTGGCCGTGCCCGAGTAGGTGATGTTCGCGTGTTGGACGAGGACATCGAGCGCTTTACCGAGAAGGATGGAGTGGCGGAGATTGCCGAGACCATCATTTTTCTTGAGAGTCTTCACGACTTTGTCCGGTGTGGTCTGCGAAGTGTAGGCGATGTGGCCGATGCGGCGGACCATGTCGTCCTGGGTGACGGTGAGTTCTTCACGGCTGACGATTTCCATGAGAATGTATTCGTCTTTCACATCCACCATGGCCTGTTCGCCTGCGGCGTTGATGATGTCGGCTTCGTTTTCCTGGAGGATGTCCTGGGTGATGCCGCGCTCGAGGTTCATCTGGACGAGCTGGTTCACGCGGCGCTGGGTGGCGTTGTGAACGACGTTTTCCGGGAGTTCGAAGGTGACCTTGTCTCGCAGAGCAGTCATGGCGGCGATGCGCTGTTGCTCCAGGTCTTTCTGTTTTGCCTGGGCATCCATGCTTTCGCGGATGATTCCGCGCAGTTCTTCGAGGTTCTTGCCGGGAACAATTTGTCCGGCGAGTTCGTCGTTCAGTTCAGGGAGTTCAGCTTCCTTCACATCCTGGAGGGTGACGGTGTAGGTGAGTTCCTTGCCGGCGATGGATTCCAGCACGCCTTCGACGGGCATACTGACTTTAATTTCGCGGGTCTCTCCGGCATTCATACCGGTGAGTTGGGCGCAGAATCCCGGGAGGAAGCTGCCTTCGTCCGCCTTCACCATGTAGCTGTTGTTCTCGGCGATGAATGACTGGGCCTCTGGAATGAGGTCCTTCACGGGAGTGCCGTCCAGTTGAGCGCTGTAGTCAATGGTCAGGAAGTCGCCCATCAGCACGGCGCGCTCCACGGGTTTGATGTTGGCCATTTTCTCGCGCTGCGTCTGGAGCGCCGCTTCGATCATCGCGTCGGTGACTTCGTGCTTGGGAACCGTGATGGAGAGGCCTTTGTAATCCGGCAGCGGCACTTCCGGTGCGAGCATGACCTGAAGAGAGAAAGCATACTTCGAGTCGTCGTTGTCGGCGGCGGGATCGTAGCTGGTGACGGAAAGCACTTTGAGTTTCTCCTGTTCCACGGCGGCGTTGAGGCCGTCCTGGATGAGTTGGTCGGCGACTTCCCGGTCAATTTCGGTGCCGAACTTCTTTTCGATGACATTGCGGGGGGCCTTGCCTTTGCGAAAGCCCGGCAGCGCGGCCTGCTGGGTGTAGTTACGCAGAATTTTTTCGCGCGCGGCCTTGCGGTTGTCGCCCGGCATTTCGATGCGGACACTGGCCATGCAGTTGGGGAGTTTTTCGACGGTGATGTTCATGTGAGTGGGAATAGTGGGGACGGGGGGAGGAATGAGGAAGGGCGGGGCAGGGGAGGACACACCATGTTGCCGATCATTCTCCCCGGGCCGAACGGGAGGCCGAGTATTGAGCGCCCTGGTCATGGCTCAAGCAGAAAGACGGGGGAATTACAGCACCCATAGTTCCGGCGGGCGATGTGTCTGAGCGGCGGCCTGGTTTATGGGTTCCCTCTCCCCGTCTGTGGTTTTCCAGGTTTGGCCTTTACCGGTTCTGCCGGTGGTCCGGCTTGGAGCTTGCCGAGCCGCTCAATTGTCTGCTGAGCCGCGGTATTTTCATCCCTGAGGAATTCAATGACGCCTTCCAACTCGGCGACGCGGGCAGCAGTCTTGTCGGCGGCGTTCTTTTGCTGAGATTCGGAGTCGGCAAGGCGGCGGGCGAGAGCGGCGGCGTCTTCTCCCGGCGGCGGCGCAGAGTTTTGCACGGGTGGAAGGGCGGTTATCTGCTCCTGCAATCGCCGGACCTCAGACCGCGCGGCACGCAACTGCAGCCCCGCCCAGCAAAGCGTCGCCAGGGCACCGGCAGCCGATGCAGCCAGAACCAGCCGGTGGATTCCGGTCTGTGAAGGCGCAGGAGCGGCGGCTGGCGGCGTGGCTTTTTCCATGAAGCGACCGCACCATGCCCGCCCGGTCGCGGGACCGCCAGAGATTTCTTGCAGGACTCAGAAATTATAAACTTCCGGCATCCGGAACAGGCCCGCGACGATCAGGCCGTGAGCCGCTTCACCATCACTCGCGAGTTGCGCCCGCTCTTGAGCAGCTTCTCGCGGCGCTCCGCCGGGAGGTCGTCGGCGCTTGCCGGGAGGAATCCGAGTTTGGTCTCGAAGAAATTATAAGCCTGCGTGCTCAGTGCGAACAGCCGGTCATAGCCCGCATCGCGCGCCCGCTTCTCCGCGAACTTCACGAGCTTTCGTCCGTAGCCCATGCCCTCGTGGGTGTGGCGCACGTAGAGGCAGGCTAGTTCAGCCGTTTTTTGCTCGGGCCATGGATGCAGGGCCACTACGCCGGTGACGGTGCCGTCCACGTCGAGCACGAAGTAACTGTCGAGGCTGGCGCGGATGTCCTGACGGCTGCGGGCGACGAGTTCATCGTCGTCCACGGCCTGCCGCACCATGCGCATGATCCCTTCCACATCCGAGCGGCGGGCCGGGCGGATGTTGTGATAGGCATCGCGGTAAACCATGGTCCCCACGCCGCCGATGCTGAAGAGTTCGCCCAGCAGGGCATCGTCTGTTTTGCCATCCAGGAAATGCACGCGGGCCACTCCGCCTTCACAGGCACGGGCGGCATGGCGCAGGAGCATTACCTGCGAATGTTCGCTGTCTTCACCGCCCGGACTTGAGTCCGCGAAGGCTCGCGCTTCATCCACTGAAAGCTGCCGGATGCGCTGCCCGAAGGCATCCGTTACCACTCCCGCGCCGACGAAGAGCAACTTCGCCGCACCGATGGCACTGGCGACCTGCACCGCGACGGCGGCCGAGTTCACGCGGAGAATGCGTCCGCCGCGCTCATAGCCGAGCGGAGCCACCAGCGGGACCATGCCCTGATCTATAAGAGACTGAATCGTCGCCGCTTCCACGCGGTCAATGGTGCCGCTGTGCCCGAGGTCGCGTCCTTTGATCACGCCTGCGGGGTGCGCGGTGATGGCATTGGAAACCGAGGCACGCAGGCCCACGCCGGTGAGTTGTTGGAGGAGGTCCGTGCTCAACCGGCTCACGGCATCCACGGAAATCTCCAGCGTGGCATCATCCGTCACGCCGGTGGCGTCCGGGCTCGTGAGCGTCACTCCGCGCCGGACCGCGAGATCCATTACCTGCTGCCTTGCGCCGAAGACCACGACCACGCGTATGTTCAGCGAAGTGAGAACGGCGAGGTCGAGCAGCACGTTTTGCAGGTTCTCATGCTGCATGAGGTTACTGTCCAGGAGCACGACAAACGTCTGCCCGCGGAATTGCGGCACGTAGCGAAGGATGCCCCGAATGTCGTCGTAGTTCATCGTGGTGGGTAAGAGGGGCGCGCACAGTGGGACGCCAACGCGGAAATGCAAGCCCCCCCATTCGTCTGCGCGCGCGCATGTATTTCCAGCGCCCGCAGGCCAAAGGAGTCACCGGCGCGTTGATTTAGCCTGGAATTACACCCGCCCGGGCCCGGCGATGACTATCGGCCACTCAAACCGGCTCCGATTGGCGTTCCTGGGAAAACCGGTCTGTTACATCGCGGGCCATTGCGTAGATGTTGCCGCCGGATCCGGCCTCGGTTTGCGCGGCCCATTCGAGGTAAAGGTAGCGACCGGACGCATGGCGGTAGCGATTGGTGAAATTCACAACCGGGCGGCCGAGTGCGAGGTCCTTCATGGCCTGCGCCGTGGCCTCACGGTCATCCGGATGGATGAAGGAGCTAAATGGCTGAGCCATGATCTCGCTTTCCGTGAAGCCCAGCAGCCGCGCGAAGTTAGGATTGATGCGCCGGAAATACCCGTCCAGCCCGGCGATGCAAAAGAGGTCGAGGGACAGGTCAAAGAAACGCACGAGGTCGCGTTCTGCCCGGCGGACGTCGGACTCAAGGTAGGCCGTGATGGCATCGCTGACCTCTGTGCCGTCAATGGGCCGGTCGCTGCGGTTTGGGGAGAGGCAGCGCCTGGCTAATTCCACGACTTCCCGCTCTGCATGGCACAGGTCCAGTCGCTCAAAGGCGCCGGCGAGATCGGCGGAGGCGGCCTGCTCAAGCCGTTGAGTCAAAGTACCGTTATAGGGGGCCGCACCGGTCAGGATGTGACAGAGGATGCCGCCAAGACAAAAAACATCGGCACGCTTGTCCACGAGTTCATGCTCGCCCCGGGCCTGTTCGGGCGGCAGGTAAGCAGGGGTGCCTATCACGCTGTCGTGGCAGGTTTCATCCGGCGACAGGATCAGGCTCAGGTTTTCCGGGGCTTTCTCGCCGGGCCTGGAGCGCAAGTACTTCCCCAGCCCCCAGTCCACAATGTTGACCACCCCAAAATTGCCCACGATGACATTCGCCGGCTTAAGATCGCGGTTAATGACACCGCAGGTATGCGAGTGGGCCACGCCCTGGCAAATTTTCTCAAATACCCTCAAGAGCATGCCCTGCTGTGACTGTGGATTCTCCCGCCTGGACAGCATCGAGGAAAGATTCAGTCCTTCGATGAACCGCATCACGAAAAAAGGCCGCCCGTTGCTGCAGGTGCCCAGTTCATGGACAGGCACGATGGATGGATGATCCAGCCTGCCGTTGATGCGGGCCTCCAGTTCGAATCGCTCGGTGAAGGCGGTGTCATTGCAGAAGTGCTGGTGCAGGAGCTTGATGGCTACCGCGCGCCCAATGAGCGGGTCCCAGGCTTTGAAAATGACGCCCATGCCGCCACGGGCGATTTCGGAAACTATCTGGTAGCGGCCGATGGTGCATTCCGGCGGCTGCGAGTCGGTTTGCCCGCTTTTGGCGCGCGGGGAAAGGTCTGCGGCAAGAAGCTCGGTCTGGTCGTCCTCCGCGACACTACAGGAATCTTCCGGCGAGATGACACCTGAATTCGCCGCTTCGAGTTCGACATTCATGACGTGGAATGCTTTAGTGGTTTGGAGATCCGCGGGACCCTGCGGGCGACCTCTAGTTTCAAATTGGTAGTTTCTATCCTATTTGTGACCTTCGATTGAGAATATGCCATCGCGCAGATTTCCCGCATTCAAGGGGGCTGCCGTTAGTTATTTTTGTTGCAGAAAGCCAAAGGGGTCTTGCGATCTTGCGTAAAGAAGGCCGGAGGCTGGCCGTCCCCGACCTCGCAGGCCGCGAAAACCCGAAGAATCCGGTGTCGGCGTATCAAGGGACCGTCCCCGTCTGCACAAACCCAATCAGCCTGACGGTTCCCATTCAACTCGCAGCCGCTCAGGGATTTTCAGCGCTCGCAGGCCAATGGCGTCACCGGCGTGCTGATTTCACATCGAATTACCCTGGCCCGCGCGCTCACGTTGACTATGGGACAGGCTCTCACTCATGTCCCCTCCTGAACATGCCGGCGGCGGCGCGTTTCTTACCACGCGATGGAGCCTTGTGCTCAAGGCCGGCGACGCGGGCGCGGCGGAGGCGGAGTCCCGGGCGGCGCTGGAGAGTCTGTGCCGCTCCTACTGGCAGCCGCTGTATTTCTTTGCGAGGCGGCAGGGATTCACCCCGGAGGCGGCGGAGGATTTCACCCAGGACCTCTTCGCTCTGCTGGCCGGCGGCGACGTCCTGCACCGGGTCAATCCGGAGAGGGGAAAGTTCCGCAGCTATCTGCTCGGGATGATGAAGAACGTCATCGCTCAGGAGCGCGACCGTGAAGCCGCGGCGAAGCGCGGAGGCGGCGCGGTGAAGCTCTCGCTCGACTGCATGGAGGCGGAAGAGCGCTACCGGCTGTGTCCTGCGGACCATGAATCACCGGAGGTCATCTTCGACCGCCATTGGGCACAGACGGTGATGGCCCGGGCGGTGGAACGCCTCGCCGCGGACTACGCCGCTGCAGGCCATGCGGAACGCTTCGCTGTGCTCAAGGACTTCCTGCTCACTGG
>JANOZA010000138.1:0-9299 GCA_031429155.1 Verrucomicrobiota bacterium
CGTCTTCGCCGGACACGAGGCGCTGAACGCCTACGCAAAGAAGCTCGCTGACCTCGGCCCGCTGCTGTGGGCAATGCGACTGGGCCTGCTCGCCGCGGTGGTTCTGCACATCGTGGCCACGGTGCAGCTCACTATTGCCAACCGCGCGGCCCGTCCGCAACCCTACGGCGTGGAATCCACCCGCGTCGCCAGCAAAGGCAGTCGCACGATGATCTGGAGCGGACTCACCATTCTCGTGTTCGTCATCTATCACCTGATGCACTACACCTGGGGCGTGGCCAATGACTACTACAACCCGGAGAACACGCGCTACTTCCTCCCGTCCGGCGATCACAACGTCTATAATATGGTCGTGGACGGATTCTCGTGGGTGCCGGCTTCGCTTTTTTACATCGTGGCGATGGGGCTGCTCTTCAGCCATCTCGGTCACGGAGTGGCCAGCATTTTCCAAACGCTTGGCTTTGCCACCCCGAAGAGCCGCCCGGTCATCGAGTGCGCGGGGAAGGGGCTGGCGCTGGTGCTTTTCGCCGGCAATTGCCTCATGCCGCTGGCTGTGATGTTCGGGTTCGTGAAGTAATGCGCGGTCGTTGACACCGCCGCGCTTTGCCGGACACTCCCGGCTATGAACATCCGACTGCTTTCGCTCGCGGCAATCCTCGCCGCCGCCACTCCTCTATGCGCCGACGACAAGAAGGCTGAAGCCGCTCCCGCCACCAAAGTGGAGGAAAAAAAGGCCATGCCGGACTACATCCGCTTCGCCGAGGACGACAAAAGCGCCCGCCTCGAAATCGCGATCAAGACATTCGTCCTGCCGTCCGGTCAGAAGGTGGATCTCATCGGCGTCGTCCACATTGCCGACCCGGGCTACTATGCGGACCTCAACAAACGCTTCGATGCCTACGACGCCGTGCTCTTTGAACTTGTGGGCGATCCCCGGCGGTTGACGGAAAAGGAACCGCAGCCCGAGACGAAGGAGGATAAGGCGAAAAAGCCCGGCGGCGGAGCCATCAGTTTCATTCAGACGAATATGGGAAAATTCCTCAAGCTCACTTTCCAGCTCGGGGCGATTGACTACACGAAGCCGAACATGGTCCATGCCGATACCACTGCGGAGGAGTTTGAGAAAATGCAGAAGGAGCGGGGTGAGTCCATGGCGACGCTTTTCATGCGCGCCATGAAGGCCCAGCTCAGCGGGGAAATTGATCAGTCGGCGATGATGGGTGACCTCGACACCTTTGGGCTTATCCGAATCCTGATGAGCAAAGACTCTGCTGCGGAGTTCAAGAAGGTACTGGCGAAAATGTTCGATCAGGCGGAGTCCATGACGACGATTCTTGAAGGCCCCGGCGGCTCTGCCATTCTCAGCGGCCGCAACGACGTGGTGATGAAAAAGATCAGCGAGGTGCTGGGCGATGAAAAGAAGCAGCGCATCGCGGTCTTTTACGGTGCCGCCCATATGCCCGGCATCGAAGGCATGATGCTCAAGGATCTCAAAGCCACGTCCGCCGGCGAGTCCTGGCTCTCCGGCTGGACGATGCCGAAGGAGGCGAAGCCCGCTTCTGAGAAGACGTCGGAGACGAAGAAGGAGTGACGGGCGCCGCTCTGCGGCAGCGGCTTACTCCATTCCCAGCGACTTCCAGGCGAAGGCGTAGATGTCGGCGATCTCTTCGAGTTGCTTGGCCGTGGGCTTGCCGGCACCGTGGCCGGCGCGGAGGTCCACGCGGAGGAGGATGGGGTTTTCGCCGCCGTGAGCGTGCTGGAGTTCGGCTGCGAACTTGAAGCTGTGGGCCGGGAAGACGCGGTCGTCGTGGTCGCCGGTCATGATCATGGTGGGCGGAACTTTCGCCCCGGGCTTCACGTTGTGCAGCGGGCTGTAGCTGAGGAGCGTCTTGAAATCCTCAGCCTTATCCGGGCTGCCGTATTCCTCCTGCCACGCCCAGCCGATGGTGAACTTGTGGAAGCGCAGCATATCCATGACGCCTACCGCAGGCAGGGCGCAGCCAAAGAGGTCAGGCCGCTGGAGAAGGCACGCGCCGACGAGCAAGCCGCCGTTACTGCCGCCGCTGATGGCGATGCGCGATGGCTTCGTCCACCCGTCTTTGATGAGGAACTCCGCCGCACCGATGAAGTCATCGAAGACGTTTTGCTTCCTGTCCTTCATCCCGGCTTCGTGCCATGCCTGGCCGAATTCACCGCCGCCGCGCAGATTCACCTGGGCATAGACACCGCCGGCTTCCAGCCACGCGATGCGGCTGGCGCTGAATGACGGCGTGAGGCTGATGTTGAAGCCGCCGTAGCCATAGAGGATGACCGGCAGCGCGCCGTTCCTCTGCGTGCTCTTCTTCCGCACGGTATAGAGCGGGACTCTGGTGCCGTCCTTCGATGCGAACCACTGCTGCTCCACCACGATGTCTTTGGTATCAAAGGCCACCTTCGTCTCCTCGTGCAGCGTGCTTGCGCCGGTGCTGGTATCGTAGCGGTAGATCGCCCCCGGGGTGTCGAAACCGGCGACGGCGTAAAACGTCTCCTTGTCGGTGAACTTCCCGCCAAAGCCTCCAGCGCTGCCGAAGTTTGGCAGCTTGAGTTTCTCAATCTCCTTGCCGGTGAGGTCGCACACCATCACGTCGTCATGTGCATCCACGAGCCGCTGCACGAACATCTTGCCGCCCACGATGCTCGCGGTTTCGATCACGCTTTTCCCTTCCGGCACGATCTCCTGCCAGTTGGAGCGTTCAGACTTCGCGAGATCAATGGCGATGACGCGGCGGTTCGGTGCTTTATGGGTCGTGAGGAAGTAAAAACGCGTGCCGTCGTTGCCGAGGAAGTTCCACTCGGCTTCGAAGTTGGGCAGCAATTCTACGACCGGTGAGTCCGCACCTTTGCTGAGGTCGCGGTAGAAAAAGCATTGCTCCGCCTTCGTGCCTTCATGCACGAAGAAGAGCAGGTACTTCCCGTCCTCCGTCTCGCCGGCGTTGAGGCCCCATTTGGGATGATCCTTGCGCTCATAGACGAGCCGATCCTTATCCTGCGCCTCCCCGAGCGTATGGTAATAGACCTTCTGGTCGTAGTTCTCGGCCTTCAACTCCTCGCCCTTCTTTGGCTCGGCATACCGGCTGTAGTAGAAGCCCTTGCCGTCCTTGCTCCACGACGGGCCGCTGAATTTCACCCACTTGATGATGTCCGGCAGGTCCTTGCCGGTCTCCACTTCCCGGACCTGGAGTGTTTCCCAATCACTGCCGGCCTCGCTGGTTGAATAAGCCGCGAGCCTGGCGTCGTCAGTGAGATCATAGCCGCCGAGCGCGATCGTGCCGTCCTTGCTCAGGGTGTTGGGGTCGAAGAGGACTTTGTCCGCGGATGGCGCTGCCCCTGCGGGACGCCAATAGACGACGGCCTGGTTTTGCAGGCCCTGTTTCTTGCTGTAGAAAAGCCGTCCTGCGGTGAGGCCCGGGACGCCGATCTTGTCGTAGTTCTGGAGTTCCTTGAGGCGTTTTAGAAAAGTAGCGCGCTGCGGGATTTTGGAAAGGTAGCCCTCGGCGAACTTCGCCTGGTCTTCGACAAAAGCGCGCGTCTCCTTGCTGTCGAGTTCCTCCAGCCAGCGGTAGGGATCCGCGACATCGGTGCCGTGGAGTTTCTCCACCAGGGTATCGCGCCGGGCGGGAGGATAAACGAAACTTTCAGCGACAGCAGGGAGCGCGGCGAGCCCGGCGAGGATGGTGGTAAGCATGGTGCGGAGATTCATGGCGGAGATAATGAGGCGGCAGTGGAGCGACTTCGGGGCGACTGTCAAAGGTGGCTGCTTTCTGGCTTGGCATTTACGGATCCTCCTGGTTAAGATTGCTGCAATATCCCCCATCAGACTCCCCGTGACGATTTCCGCACTGCTCCGCCTCTCCCTGCGACTGTTTTTGACCGCCGCTCTGTTTGGCACTCCAGCCCTGGCTGCGCCACCGAGCGCACCCACTGGCTTTACCCTGACCTGGAATGCGGCCGGCCTCATCAACTGCTCCTGGACCGACAGGTCGAATAACGAACTCGGGTTTCTTGTCTCCTACCGGACAACACCGGGCGGTGCCTGGAGCACGTATGCGGATCTCGTTGCCAACACCACTACTTACGCCAACACGCCATCCAACTGGCCAGGCTGCACCAGTTTTGAATGGGCGATTTTGGCTTACAAGGGTATCGGTGCCGCCCGGGAATCAGCCGCCTCAAATATTGTAACTGTGATCGCGCCGCCGCGCGTCACCAGTGCCGCGTATGTTTCCGGGAACACAGGAGTCGCATTCAGTCATCAACTCACCACAGCCTGCCCGGCTCCCGTCTGGACAGCCTCACCGGTGCCTCCTGGCTTCACCTTCAACGCCTCCACCGGAGTCATCAGCGGCACCCCAGCCGCCGTCAGCAAGACGACTGTGAATGTGACGCTGACCTCCGGCGGGGTCACGGTGAACCAGACGCTTAAAATTCACATTTTCCGTCCCGTGCCCGCCACCGTCGCGCCGGCCAACAACACGCCTCTGGCCGATCGCACGCTGCGGAGAAATGCCGCAGCCACCCCGGTGGACCTCAGTGCGCACTTCAATGATCCCGACGTCACCGATGCCTCGCGCATCGTCTTCAACATGGGGAGTATAGACTTTCTCTATTACCCTGAAGCCGCGCCGGCCACCGTGACCAATTTCAAGGGCTACATCTCCCGCGGGGATCTTGCGAATACCTTTATCCACCGCAGCATCCCCGGATTTGTGCTTCAGGGCGGCGGTTACAAAGCGGAGGTCGGCACCCCTTCCATCACGCGCCAGCCAGCGGTGGTCAATGAGCCGGAGATCAGTAACACCCGCAGCACGGTGGCCATGGCGAAGTCCGGCACTGACCCCAACAGCGCGACCAGCGAGTTCTTCATCAGCTTGGCGAACAACGCCAGCAACTTGAACAATCAGAACGAAGGCTTCGCCGTTTTTGCCCGCGTACCCTCCGCAGGCATGGCCGTGGCCGACAGCATCGCGGCGCTGCCCATTAGGAATTACTCCAACCTGCTGAGCGATTGCCCCGTCACTAATCCTCCACCTGCGGCATTTACTCCTGATTCTCTCGTGAAACTGATCTCCGCTGGTCCCGTCGCGTCTCTCTCCTACGCCGTGCAGTCCTCCGCGCCGCTCGTCTGCGGGGCCTCTCTGAATGTCGCGCAACTCTCCCTCACGCCGCTCGCCGCCGGCACGGCGACCATTACCGTCACCGCCACGGATCTCGACAACCTGTCCACCATCCGCACCTTCATCGTCACCGTGGAGGAGCATCTCAGCGATTGGCTCGCCGCGGAGAATTTTCCCAATGGCAGTGACGCCACAGCCGCCGCCGACCCGGACAAGGACGACGGGCAAAATATCATGGAGTTCGGCCTCATGACGAATCCCCAGTCGCCCACGCCTGTGCCCGTCCCGCTGTCGGGGCTGACGACCATCGGCGCCGACCAGTATCTCACGTTGACCTTCCCCGTGCGGAAACTGGCCGGCAGCGGATTCCTCTACACCGTGGAAAGCCAAAGCGGACTCACCGGTGCCTGGACGCCGGTCTGGACTTCAGCGGATGGTTTTGCTCACGCCCAGGTCGTCAGTTTCACCGACCTGTCGGACCGCACAAATGTGATCATCCGTGACACGGCAGCCATCGTATCCGGCGCCCCACGATTTGTCCGCCTCCGGGTCACGGATACGCCGTGAAGCTTAAAGACATTCCGCCATGTTCAAGAAACTCTCGAGATTCCGGCTGTTCATTGCAAGTCTGGGTCTGTTCATCTCTGCTTCCACAGGGGGTGTCATGGCCTTGCGTGCATACGAGAACCAGACCCTCCAAGGGGTGGAAACAAGCCTGGGCGTTTGGGAACGACAACTGCGGCCGGATGATTCATGGGGTTTTTATGCCTCAATGGCTGCGATGATAGGCTTCACAGCCACGTGGACGCTATGGGATGCGATCAAGCTCCACAGGAATTCGGGTTCCAAATAGATGATATAGGATGAAAGGACGGCTCACGCAAATCCCTCCGGCAGCCACGTCTTAAACTCCGGCGGCACCGGAGCGGTGAACACCATCCGCTCGCCGCTGACCGGGTGGGTGAATCCCAGCCGGCGCGCGTGGAGCATGAGTCTTCCGCTCGGAGTCTGGCGGCTGACGCGGGCGTAGGTTTCATCGCCGAGCAGGGGATGGCCGAGGTGTTTCATATGGACTCGGATCTGATGCGTTCGGCCCGTGTGCAGGGTGCATTGCACGAGCGTGTCCGTGCCGGTGACGTGGAGGACTTCGTAGTCCGTGACCGCCGACTTCCCGGCAGGGGGCGGGAGCACGGCCATCCGCAGGCGGTCGTGCGGATCGCGGCCGATGTGGGTGGAAACAGTGCCGCTGCGCACGCCGGGGATGCCCTGGACGACGGCGAGGTAAACTTTTTCCACGCTGCGCCCGGCGAACTGCTCCGTCAGACTGTGGTGCGCCGGATCGTTGCGCGCCACGACGAGGCAGCCGCTCGTTTCCTTGTCCAGCCGGTGGACGATGCCGGGCCGCGCCACGCCGCCGATGCTGCTGAGCGCTCCGAACCGGTGCAGCAGCGCATTCACCAGCGTGCCGTCTTCATTGCCGTGCGCCGGATGCACCACCATGCCGCAGGCTTTGTTGAGCACGGCAAGGTGAGCGTCTTCATAGAGAACCGTGAGCGGTATATCCTGCGGCTGCGCCTCAGCCGGCTTGTCTGGAGGGATGATGCCGGTGACGACATCCCCGGAGTCCACGTCGTTACTGGATTTGGCCGGACGACCATTCACGGTGACGACGCCCTCTTTGATGAGCGCCTGAACACGCGAGCGCGACAAATCACTGAGCCTCGCGGCGAGGAATTTGTCGAGACGCTGCCCGGCGTCCTCCGGGCCGGCGGTGAAAGTGAAATCCATGCCCGTCCGGTGCGGCGGGCTGCGGGGTAATTCAAGTGCGGCCCCGCATCCTGTCTGATTCCGTTCTTTCCAAACGACAGCGGCGCACTATGAGGCGGCTTTCCCCCAATGACAGCAGCATGAGAGAGTTCGACTTCGTAGTGGTCGGCAGCGGCATCGCCGGGCTGAGTTTTGCCCTCAAGGCAGCGCGGCACGGTTCGGTCGCGATCATCACCAAACGTCAGGCTGCGGATTCAAACACTGCATGGGCGCAGGGCGGCGTGGCGTGCGTGATGAGTGCCGCAGACAGCTTCGATCAGCACGTCGCTGACACCCTGGATGCCGGCGCCGGACTCTGCAAAGAGGACGTGGTGCGCACCATCGTGAGCGAGGGGCCGGAGAGAATGCGCGAACTCATGGACTGGGGCGTGAAGTTCGACGCCAGCGGCGGCAATGGCCCGGACCTCGGGCGCGAAGGCGGCCACACTCAGCGGCGCATTCTACATCATGGCGATACGACGGGCCGGGAGATTTCCGAGCGGCTCCTCGAGCGCGCCCGCGAGACACTGAGCATCACGCTTTTTGAGAACCACTTCGCCATAGACCTCGTCACCACCGGCAAACTCGGCTACGCGACAGAGGACCGCTGCCTTGGACTATACGTGCTGGATGAGAAGACCGGGGAAGTCATCACTTACCGCTCGGATCGCGTTATCCTCGCCACCGGCGGCTGCGGGCGCGTTTATCAGTTCACCACCAATCCCGCAGTCGCGACCGGTGACGGCGTGGCCATGGCGTGGCGCGCCGGGGCGACCATTTCGAACATGGAGTTCATCCAGTTCCACCCGACGTGCCTCTACCATCCGAAACTGAAAAACTTCCTCATCACCGAAGCCATGCGCGGCGAAGGCGGCGTGCTCATTGGCGCTGACGGCAAGCCGTTCATGCACAAGTATGACGTGCGCGAGTCCCTCGCACCGCGCGACATCGTCGCCCGCGCCATTGACCGCGAGATCAAGCGCACCGGCAGTTCCTGTGTGTATCTCGACATGACCGCAAAGCCGCGCGAGTTTCTCCAGGAGCGGTTTCCCAACATCTGGCAAACCTGCATGGATGCCGGCATCGATATCTCCAAAGACCCTGTGCCCGTAGTCCCGGCGGCGCATTACCAGTGCGGCGGCGTGCGCACGGATGTGAATGGCGCGACGAGTCTGCGCGGTCTCTATGCCATCGGCGAAGTCGCCTGCACCGGCCTGCACGGTGCCAACCGCCTTGCCAGCAACTCGCTGCTCGAAGGCGCGGTCGTTGCGCCACGCGCAGCCAGTGACATAATGCGGCGCAGTCCGCTCGGCCAGGCTCATTTTACCGAATACGATGTCCCCGCGTGGCGCACCGGCAACGTGACCGACGTGGATGAACTCGTCGTCATTTACCACAACTGGGACGAAATCCGTCGTCTCATGTGGGACTACGTTTCCATCGTCCGCACCGGCAAGCGCCTCCAGCGCGCGGCCACCCGCCTGCGCAATCTACAGCGTGAGGTGCAGGAGTTTTACTGGAACTTCAAGATCACCACCGAACTGCTGGAACTCCGGAATCTCGTGCAAATCGCCGCCCTCATCGTGGACAGTGCGCAAAGCCGCCACGAGAGCCGTGGACTCCACTACACGCTCGATTTTCCCGAGCCGGATCCCCGTGAAATAAAGGATACTGTGCTGCGCCGGGTGCTTTGAGCCGGACGTCCGGGATCCGCGCAGGCGTTTGCAGTTGCGGCGGGAAAGCGACCTGGCACTGTGGCCCACTTTTCCACTGCCATGCTCACCATCAAAGACGCCGCCTCCTGCCAGTTCGACTGCATTTCCCTCGGAGAAATCATGCTCCGCCTTGATCCCGGCGAAGGTCGCGTGCGGTGCTCCAGAGAGTTCAAGGTTTGGGAAGGCGGCGGTGAATATAACGTGGCGCGGGGGCTGTTGAAGTGCTTCGGACTGCGCACGAGTGTGGTGACGGCGTTCGCGGACAATGATGTGGGCCGGCTCGTGGAGGACTTCATCATGCAGGGCGGAGTGGATGTGCAGCACATCAAGTGGGTGCCGTATGACGGCATCGGGCGTACGGTGCGCGTGGGACTGAATTTTACGGAGCGTGGCTTCGGTATTCGTGGCGCGCTGGGTGTGCCGGATCGCGGAAACACGGCGGCGAGCCAGCTCAAGCCGGGCGATATTGACTGGGAGGAAATCTTTGGACGCCAGGGAGTGCGGTGGTTTCACACCGGCGGGATATTTGCGGCGCTCAGCGACACGACGCCGGAGGTCGTCATCGAAGCGGTGCAGGCTGCTCACAAGTATGGGACCATCGTGAGTTATGATCTGAACTACCGCC
>JANOZA010000139.1:0-2784 GCA_031429155.1 Verrucomicrobiota bacterium
CCACGCGGGCCTTGAATTCGGGATCGTGTCTTCTGCGTTTGGCTTTCATTTGGTGTGGTGTGGTTGGGGTTTACTCCCCGCACCCGACCTCCACAAATCATAGCTTAGCTCCTGGCCCGAATTTCGGGGTCCGCCTCACATGAAGTGGCGGTCGCCAAGGCCCACGCGGAGTATGAGAAGTTCCGCGTGAAGCAGGATCTGGAATATCTGTCGGACTTTGATCTGGCATTTGCCAAGTACCTGAAAGGAGGACCGGAAGTATGAGCCGCCACGTCAACGCCATCTCCGGTCGTCTGAGCCTGCGCGCGCCGCAGCGGCACTCCATGGAAATTCTGCACCGCATCACGGAGATCGCGCCGCCGGGGAAGTCGGTGGACCTTGCCGCGGCGCTGGCGGCCATTCGCAGTGAGTTCCCGACGGTGACGGACTTCGAGCGGGAGTTTGCCTCGCTGTGCTTTGCGCTCGCCACAGGCGTGGGGAAGACGCGGCTGATGGGGGCGTTCATCGCCTACCTGCACCTGGAGCACGGGATCAACAACTTCTTCGTCATGGCTCCCAACCTGACGATCTACAACAAGCTGATCGCCGACTTCACGCCGAACACGCCGAAGTATGTCTTCAAGGGCATCGCGGAGTTCGCTCAAGAGGCGCCGGAGATCATCACGGGCGATGATTACGAGGCCAAGGCGGGCACGCTCTTTGACCAACTGCTGCGCTGCAAGATCAACATCTTCAACATCAGCAAGATCAACTCCGAGGTCCGCGGCGGGAAGTCCCCGAAGATCAAGCGGCTGAGCGAATACATCGGGGAGAGCTACTTCGCGTATCTCGCCGGGCTGCCGGACCTGGTGCTCATCATGGACGAGAGCCACCGCTACCGCGCCACGGCCGGAGTGAAGGCGATCAATGAATTGAAGCCGGTGCTGGGCCTGGAGCTGACGGCCACGCCCTTCACCGGCACCACGACGGCGAATCGGGAGTTCTTTAAAAACGTGGTGCTGGACTACCCGCTGGGCCGGGCGCTGGACGATGGCTTTGTGAAGGAGCCGGCGGTGGTGACGCGGAAGAATTTCGATCCCAAAGGCATGAGCGACGAGGAGCTGGACACGCTGAAACTGGAGGACGGCGTGCGCCTGCACGAGCAGACGAAGGTGCTGCTGGAGACGTATGCCCGGGAGAGCGGGCAGGCGATAGTGAAGCCCTTTGTGCTGGTGGTGGCGGCGAACACGACGCACGCCGCGGCGCTGCAAAAGCTGATCCAGTCAGAGGCGTTCTTTGAAGGCCGCTACCGGGACAAGGTGCTCCAGGTGGACTCCACAACGAAGGAGGAGGAAGTGGTGGAACGCCTGCTGAAAGTGGAGAGCACGGACGAGCCGACGGAGATCGTGATCCATGTGAACATGCTCCAGGAAGGCTGGGACGTGACGAACCTTTACACCATCATCCCGCTGCGCGCGGCCTCCGCGCCGCGACTGATCGAGCAGACCATCGGGCGCGGCTTGCGTCTGCCGTATGGCAAGCGCACGGGCGTCGCGGCGGTGGATCGGTTGAGCATCATCGCGCACGACAAGTTCCAGGAGATCATTGATGAAGCGGCAAAGCCCGGCTCGGCGCTGAAGAAACTGCAAGTGATCGAACTCACCGGCGAGAACCTGGCGCCGAAGATGGCGACGGTGGTGTCGGATTCCAATTTGAAAGCGAAGCTCGGCTTTCAGCCGGAGCAGCAGACGGCCAGCACTGTGGATGCCGGCAAGGAGACGAAGCCCGTATTCGCAAGGCCGGAAGACCAGCGGGTGGCGCAGCTTGCCTACGAAGTCATCAAGCGGCTGGAGGCCAAGCCGCAGCAGGTGCCGACGATCAGTTACCTGGAATTGCCGGAGATTCAGAGTGCCATCGTGCAGGACGTGGTGGCGCAGTATCGGCCGCAACAGATGGAAATAGTGGGCATCATCGAGCCGCCGGATTTCGCGGCCATCGTCAGCCAGACGACGGCGCTCGTGGTGCGGGAGATGATCCCCATTCCGCGAATCATCGTGGTGCCGCAGGGGGCGGTGAAGAGTTGGTTCGATCCGTTCACGCTGGAACTCAAGACGATCAACTATCAGCCGCCCTCGGATGAACTGTGGGTGCAGTATCTGCGCACCGGGCAGAGCGAGACGATTGGGATCGGCAAAGGCGGCATCGAGGAGTCGCGGCTGGAGGATTACATCGTCAGCGGACTGGTGGATTTCGACGACATCGCCTACGACAGCCACGCAGATCTGCTCTACGGCCTCGCCGCGCAGACCGTGCAGCATTTCCGCAGCTACCTGAACGACGCAGAGACGCGCAAGGTGCTGCGTTTTCACCAGAAGGAACTGGCGAGGTTCATCCACGTTCAGATGCAGCAGCACTACCGGGAAGAGGCCGCGGGCTATGAAGTGAAGATCAGCAAGGGCTTCACCGAACTGAAACCCAGCGCCTACACCGCCACCGTCGATGAGCCGCCGCTCGACTACCGTGTGTCCCCGGCAGACAAGAGCAACATGGCTAAGTATCTGTTCGGGGGCTTTTCCAAGTGCCTCTATCCCGTGCAGAAGTTTCACTCCGATTCCGAGCGCCGTCTCGCCGTGATCCTGGAGCGGGAGGCTTTGAAATGGTTCAAACTGAGGCGGACCCCGAAATTCGGGCCAGGAGCTAAGCTATGATTTGTGGAGGTCGGGTGCGGGGAGTAAACCCCAACCACACCACACCAAATGAAAGCCAAACGCAGAAGACACGATCCCGAATTCAAGGCCCGCGTGG
>JANOZA010000140.1:0-3194 GCA_031429155.1 Verrucomicrobiota bacterium
CCAGGCCAACATGGCCGCCTACTTCAGCGTGATCGAGCCGGGCGACCGGATCCTCGGGATGAAGCTCGACCAGGGCGGCCATCTCACCCACGGAATGAAGCTGAACTTCAGCGGGCGCCTGTACGAGGTCCATGCCTACGGCGTCCGCGAGGACACCGAGCGGATCGACTACGACGCCCTGGAGGCGCAGGCCGGCGAGGTCCGCCCGAAGGTGATCGTGGCCGGCGCGTCGGCCTATCCCCGGATCTTCGACTTCGAGCGGATGGCGGCGATCGCCCACGGCGTCGGGGCGCTCCTGTTCGTGGACATGGCCCACATCGCCGGGCTCGTCGCCGGCGGAGCGCATCCGACGCCGGTGCCCTACGCCGACTTCGTCACCACCACGACGCACAAGAGCCTGCGCGGCCCCCGCGGAGGCATCATTATGTGTCGCGCTGAGCACGCGAAGAAAATAGACAGCATGGTCTTCCCCGGCACCCAGGGCGGACCGCTCATGCACGTCATCGCGGGCAAGGCCATTTGCTTCGGCGAGGCCCTGCGCCCGGAGTTCAAGGACTACCAGCAGCGCGTCGTCAAAAACGCCGCCGCCCTCGCCGCAGGTCTCACTGAACTCGGTTACAAGATCGCCAGTGGCGGCACGGACAACCACCTCATGCTCGTCGACCTCCGCCCGCAGGGCCTCGACGGCAAAATCGCCTCGGAGACGCTCGATGAAGCCGGCATCACCGTGAACAAGAACAGCATCCCCTTCGACACCGCCGGTCCCTTCAAGCCTAGCGGCATCCGTCTCGGCACCCCCGCCGTCACCACCCGCGGCATGAACGTGCCGGAGATGAAAGTCATCGCCAGCCTGCTCCACGAAGCCCTCACCAACCGCGACGACAAAGCCAAGCTCCACGCCATCCGCGACCGGGTGGTGGAGTTGAACAAACGCTTCCCGCTCCCGTAAGCGCCCGCCCCCACGCTTCATGGATGCCCTGCGCGCCACAGGCCGTATGATCCGCAACTTGAGCATCAAAACCATGTATCACGGCAGAAGCTGGCCTACATGATAGAGCGAACGATGAAGCCTACTCCTCCTATTTTTATTTCCGCCACTAGCGCGGACTTGGCCAAAGCGCGCGAGATCGTGCGGGATGCGCTGCTGGAGATCGGATGCTTTCCCGTGGTGCAGCAGCACTTCCCCACCGGTCAGGGAGAAATCGCGCCGAAGGAGGCGAACACGATCGCCACCTGCAAAGCGGTAATCCACCTGTCAGGCCGCATGTACGGCGCGGAGCCGCTAAGCGTTGCGGAGGGCAGCGCGGGCGAAGGCGCCCGGCCACGCCGCTCCTACACCCAACTCGAATACAATGTCGCTGTCGCCAGCGGGAAACCAGTGTATGTATTTCTGGCCACGGATATCTTTTACGAAGAGGCGCAGAACAGGCCGGACCCCGCGGCGCCGCTACCGGTGGAGGATGCAGACAAGCAGCGCCTACAGCAGGAGCACTGCTCGGCGCTGCGCCATGGCAACAACCTCTGGTATGAGTTTTCCACGCTGGCGGAGTTGCGCCAGCTCGTGCTGAAGCTGCCGGAGCGCGACGAGGTTTGGGCCGCCATGTTTAAGGCGGAGCGTCGGACGAACCTCATCGCCGCGGTGGTCGTCGTCGTGCTGCTTACCAGCGGCACTCTTGTGATTCTGCGGCATTCGAAGGGCGTTCAGAAGACTGTGAAAGACGTGAGGGCCGACACGCAGAGCATGCCGCAGATCAAGGACACGGTGATTGAGGTCTCCGGCCAGGTCTCCGCCATTGATGCTAAGCTGGCGGAACTTCAGAAAGTACTGATCAGCCAGAGCGTGGACCCAGAGACAGCAATCGAGATCGTGGCGGCGAAGTATGGGCTCACGTCGGAGCGGTTGAAGTCCGGCATCGAAACCTTTGTGACCAACTATGACAGGGCGTCACAGCCGCCACCAGAGCAGAGTGCGCTGCGCAACATCGCCGGCAAATTTGTGATGCGTGGAAACACGCCTGCGGAATTTGCCAGCTACCTGGAGAGCGTTCAGTTCAAGAGCTGGAAGCCCTCGTTCATTGTGTTGCATTCCACGGAGACGCCGCTGCAAACATGGATGAAGTCCCCTGAGAAGGCGCTGGCCTCCTTTTTCAAACTGTTCGTGAATGACAAAGGATGGAGCGGTGGCCCACACCTGTTTGTGGATGAGAGCAAGATCTGGGTCTTCAACGCACTGAACATGCCGGGCGTTCACGCGCGCACCTGGAACAAGGAATCCGTCGGCGTGGAAATGGTAGGGCAATACGACGCAGAGCCGCTGTCACCTGTTGTACGGGACACGACAGTCAGCGCCCTCGTCGCTCTCTGCCGCAAGCTGGGCCTGCCTGCCACGGCCATTCGTTTTCACAACGAGCAGCAGCCCGGGGGCACGAACTGCCCTGGCAAAAACGTCAACAAAGCGGACTTCATTCAGCGCGTGGCCGCGGCATTGGGCGGGACCGCTCACGGCAGTCCTGAAAAGGTGCCAGCCCAGCCGCCGGTGGACGGGAAAGCCTATACCGAGATCATGGCCAAGGTGGTCCACGTCATCGTCGAGCAACTCGGAATAAAATCCTCACAAGTGCTGCCCACCGCATCGCTCGTCAAAGACCTTGGTGCGGACTCCCTGGACCTCGTAGAGATCATCATGGCCCTTGAAGACGAGTTTGAACTGGAGATTCCGGACGACGACGCCGTCAACGTGAAAACCGTGACTGACATCGCGAAGCTGGTAGCGCGAAAGACGGTCACACCGATCGGCAGGTAACCGCGATGCCGAGACATGCGTGGTTCGTTCGCAGGCAAAGCCTTTGTTGGTGGCCTGTTTGATGTCAGACGATGTGCCGGACCAGACGATGTGCCTGACTGATAGTTGCGGATTGTGGTTCGCATGTTACCTGTGGTTCGCATGTTACCTGGGAACTTGCAAAAGAAGGCGTTCTTAGAGGCTTCGCATGTTACCTGGAGGCTTCGCATTTTACCTGGAGGCTTCGCTGTTACCTTGTGGAAGAGCATCGAACTGAGGCGGACCCCGAAATTCGGGCCAGGAGCTAAGCTATGATTTGTGGAGGTCGGGTGCGGGGAGTAAACCCCAACCACACCACACCAAATGAAAGCCAAACGCAGAAGACACGATCCCGAATTCAAGGCCCGCGTGG
>JANOZA010000141.1:0-3122 GCA_031429155.1 Verrucomicrobiota bacterium
CTCCCCAGAGCAGCTCGCAGGCGATCATCAACAACCTTGAGAACATGAAGGCCTCCATCGGTTACGACGGCATGGCCTTTAAGACTGACAAGGTGAAGTGGCTGCCGGTGTCGAAGAAGACCGGCGAGCCGTCCGTGATGCCTGGCGTGGACGATGCCCGCAGCGGCAAGTACCCGCTGGCCCGCAAGCTCTATCTCTACACCGTCGGCGAGCCGGAAGGCGATGCGAAGGCGTTCATTGATTTCGCACTTTCCGACGAGGGGCAGAAGCTGCTCGCTAAGACGGGTTATGTGTCCTTGAAATAGTTCGCTGACGCACTACGGCCCCCGTCAACCATGCCCGATCCTCTCGTCCCGAATAAATCACCCGCAGCGCCCGTCTCCCGCAAGGGGTGGCGGGCCGCTGTGTCGGGTGTGGCGGACAGCCTGGAAAAGCCTGTCGAGTTTCTGATCCGCACCTGTGGCTGGAGTTCGATCTTCCTCGTCCTGGCGATCTTTGCCTTCGTCCTCTACGGCGCGCTGCCGGTGCTGCCGAAGATCGAATGGTTTGGCGACCACGGATTCTTCACTTCTACTCAGTGGCACGCAAAACAGGAGACCGGTGCCTCGTATGGCGTGCTGGGGATGATCGTTGGCAACTTTGCGGTCGCCGGAGTCGCCATGTGCATCGCCATCCCTCTGGGACTGGCCGCTGCCGTATATATAAGTGAGTTCGCCGGCCCGACGACGAAGGAGTTGCTCAAGATCGGCATCGAAATCCTCGCTGCCATCCCGTCCATCGTGTGGGGCTTCATCGCCATCACGATCATCGGGCCACTCATGATCAACCATCTCGGCGCGAAGTGGGGGTCGAACCTTCTCAATGGCGGCGTCGTCCTGGGCTTGATGAGCATCCCGCTCATCGTCTCGCTGGCCGAGGACTCGCTGCGCGCGGTGCCTGACAGCTATCGGGAGGCCGCGATGGCCCTCGGGGCCAATAAGTGGGAGATCGTCTATCGGGTGCTTTTTCCCTCCGCCAAAAGCGGACTGATGGCCGCGTGCATGTTGGGCGTGGGCCGGGCCATCGGTGAGACCATGGCCGTGCTGCTGGCCACCGGGAACAAGAATCAGATACCAACGGCACTGACCGATCCCATCACGACGCTCACCGCGACGCTGGCCAGTGAAATGGGCGACTCTGTGGCCGGCAGTGACCACATGGCCGCCCTCTTCACGATCGGCCTGCTGCTGCTGCTCATCACCTGCGGCATCAACCTCACGGCCAATGTTTTCATCCGTGGCTTCAAACGCAAACCGAACGCCTGATATGAACGCCGCCAATCCCTTCGCCCCCGCGGCCTACGAATTAAAGAAAGGCCGCAGCATGTTCGCGGCCAGGTGGACCACGCAGCTCATTTCATTCCTGCTGCTCGTGCCCGTCGCGTGGCTGCTCTGGATGATCACCGACCGTGCATGGCCGGCGCTGTCGTGGGCTTACCTCACCACGGACGTGAGCGGGTCCGGCGCTGTCGGCGGCATCTGGGGACCGCTGGCCGGGACTTTTTACCTGACGTTGCTCTGTCTCGTTATCGTCGCTCCCATCGGCATCCTCGCCGGCATTTACATCAATGAATACGCCCCGGACAACAAACTGACGCGCTCCATCATGGTCGCCGTCACCAGTCTCGCCGGCGTGCCCAGCATCGTCCATGCGCTCTTCGGTTTGGGCGCATTCATAGCCACCATGCACATGGGAAAAGGAATGCTCACCGCCGCGATGACGCTCTCGGTGATGACGCTGCCGGTGATCATTACCAGTACCCGCGAGGCGCTCGCCGGTGTGCCCACGAACTTCCGCGAAGCCTGCTGGAACCTCGGCGCTTCCAAATGGCAGACCATTCGCACCATCGTGCTGCCGAACAGTTTCGGCGGCATTCTCACCGGCGTCATTCTCGTCATCGCCCGCGCGGCCGGTGAGACCGCACCCATCATGTTCATGGGCGCGGTGACCTTCGTGCCGATCGCAAAGGAAGGCTTCGAGCGCCTTGTTCCCTACGGCATCAACGATGAGTTCATGGCGATGTCCAATCACTTGAACCTCATCTGCAAAGACATCCCCGGGATGTCTGAGCACATGAAGTTCGGCAGCGCCTTTGTGCTGCTCGTCCTCATCCTCACCATCAACGGCGCGGCCTCCATTGTGCGCTCCCACCTCCGCCGCCGCAAACGCTGGTAACCTCCCATGTCGCAGCACATCGAATTCAGGGACGTGTCCGTCCACTATGGCAGCAAGAAGGCGCTCGATGAGATCACCCTCAGTGCGGCGAAGAACACCGTGTTCGCCATCGTCGGCCCGGCCAACTCCGGCAAGACCACGCTGCTCAAGACGCTCAACCGCACTATTGATTTCATCACCAGCGCCCGCGTCACCGGGGAAGTGAGGATCAGCGGCGAGGAAGTCCGGGAAATGAAAAACGTCTATGCCCTGCGCCGCCGCATCGGCATGGTTTTCCCTCTGCCCGTCGGCCTGCCGCTCACGGTCTATGACAACGTCGCCTACGCGCCCCGGCGCATGGGCATTCACGGGAAGAGCGACCTCGACGCAATCGTCGAGCGCTGCCTGCGCGACTCCGTTCTCTGGGATGAAGTGAAGGACCGCCTCGACCTCCTCGGCACGCGCCTCTCCGGTGGCCAGCAGCAGCGGCTCACCCTCGCCCGCGCGCTTTCGCTCGATCCCGAACTCCTCTGCCTCGACGAATTCTCCATCGCCATTGATCCGGTGACGACGATGAAGATTGAGGAAGTCCTCACGCGGCTGAAGGCGAAGATGACCATCATCCTCGTCACCAACCTAACCCAGCAGGCCCGCCGCATGGCGGACAAAGTCGCCTTCATCAACGACTCCCAACTCGTCGAGTGGGGCGATACCGAGAAGATGTTCACTAATCCCGACAAGGAAATTACCGGCCGTTACCTCAACGGCGATTTCGGCTAACCTCCCCGCTCCATGGAACAAAACTACAGCGTCGATGTCCGCGATTTCAGCCTCTGGTATGGCAAATTCCAGGCGCTGCTCAGCGTGAGCGCCTCGTTCAAGCCCGGGATCATCACCTCCATGATCGGCCCCTCCGGCTGCGGCAAGAC
>JANOZA010000142.1:0-2732 GCA_031429155.1 Verrucomicrobiota bacterium
ATTCATCCTTCGACACCCTGAAGCAGCAGCACGAGGCCATCATCTCGAAACTCTGAGTGGCCTCCCTTCTGCGAGTAGTTTTGGATACGAATGTGGTCCTCGCCGCACGGCGCAGCCACCACCCGACGAGTCCGAATGTCGAAATCATGGATCGCTGACAGCGCCGCGAGTTTGTCTTCCTGCACAGTCTCGACACACTTGCCGGGTAGCGGGAAAGCTCCTGGAGCACGGCATCCCTGCCACCGAAGTGGAGGCGTTCATGCACTCGCTGGCCCGTCACGGCGAACTGGTTTCCGTGGAGTTCTTCCATTTCCGCCACTACCCCGTGGATCCTGACGACGTGATGTTTCTCCTTTGCGCCATCAACGGCAACGCCAGTCACCTCGTCAGCTACGACGGTCATCTGCTGTCGCTCCGGCCCTTTTATGCGGACGAAGTCACTATCTGCGAGCCTTTGGAGTTTCTGGCGGCCTGCCGCGCCGCCATGCCGCCCGTTCCCGGGGGGCAGAATGATCCCCGGTAACTATCCAGTGGTTAATATAGCGGGCGCTCGCCGCCATCGCGGCCTCCAGCACGAGATCGTTCTGCGGGTCGGGAAGGCGCGGTCGCCACAGGTAGTGAACCCGGTGCCGGGGGGAAACGGAAACGAACCAGTCGGGAAAGCCGGTGATTTCATCCGGTCCAAAGACGCGCGGCAGCATCCCGGGGCGATTGAGCACGGACTCATACTCCACCGCCAGCGGCGTCGTCACCGCAGGCCGCACCTGCCCGGCCTTCATCAGAGAAATCAGCCGGTGCGATGGCCCCGGGCCGACTTCAAGCCGGCCACCAGCCCATTTGTATCCAGCATCGCTCTCACGGCGGAATCGTGTGTGCATCCGCCTGGGTGGCCAGTTCAGAGTCGAATGGTTTCTGCGGGGTGGAGTTGCCCGGTGCCCGGTGAAGTTGCGCGGGAACGTGCGCGCCCGACAGCGGAGGCCTGCGCCTACCGATCAAACTCCGGAGAGCACTCCGCACATGACGCTCAATTCCAACGACTTCCTCAATTATTGGTGTGGCCAGTTGTTCCCCAAATTGTTCCCTGACCACACGCTCACAGTGCCAGTCCGTCCAGCCCGGTGAAGGTGACGCTCAACCCGCCGGCCTCGCGGGTGAAGGGCGTGGTCACATTCGTCGCCAGGACGATGTTCTTTCCCTCCGGGTGCAGCGCACGAAAGACCCGGAGGTTCTTCGGATCAAAGCGGTCGGCGTCCCATTTGCACTCAATGGCGTCCACCACACCGCGGCCCGCCGGCAGCACGAAATCAATCTCGTGCTGGTCCTTGTCGCGCCAATACATCACCTCCCGCTCCGCAGGATCGGAGAGCAGCCGCTCCAGGACGATGTGCTCCCAGAGCAGACCGCAGTCCTCCGGTCGCAGTTGCGTCCAGCCGCGGGCGAAGGCGACGAAGCCAGTATCGAAGCCATACACTTTCGGCTGGCGGACGAGTTCGCGTTTCCCGCCGCCGGAGTAGGGCCGGATGAACGCCGCGACGTGCGTGAGTTCCATCACTTCGAGATAGGTCTGCACCGTGGGCCGGCTCAGCCCGCACAGGCCGCAGAGTCTGGATGCTTCCATCTGGCCACCGCTGAGGCGCAGGACGCTCTCCACCAGCTTGAGAAATCCGCCGCGCTTCTCCACGCGAAAGAGTTCCTGCACATCGCGCGCGAAGTAGGAATCCAGCCACTCGGCATAGAATCCGGCATCGTATTCCGCAGCCAGCAACGGCTGCGGCAATCCCCCGCGCAGCAGGCGATGCCGGAGGTCCGCGATGCCAAACGCGGGCAGTTCATCATGGCGCACCGGCACCAGATGCAGGTTGCGTTTCCTTCCCGTGAGGCTGTCGCGGAATTTCTTCGTCGCCGCCAGCGTGGACGAGCCGGTCGCGAGGATTTTCAAATGCGGAAAAGCATCCGCGCCGATCTTGAGCAGCCGGCTGGGGTCGGGCAATTGGTGGACTTCATCCAACACCAGCCGCGACTTGGAAAGCGAGCGAAAGAAGGCCTCGGGATCGGCCAGCAGCCGCTGCGACGAGGGCAGGTCGCAGTTCAGGAACTCCGTGTCCCCCAGTTCCCGGCAGAGCGTGGTCTTCCCGCTCCGGCGCACGCCGGAAAGCCACACGATAGGGGCCTTGCGCCAGCATTCCTCAATGCGGCCAAGCCAAAAAGGGCGGGAGATCATGCAGCTACTCCTTACATTTAGTCGGACTATATGCAAGAAGTGAATCCGGGCCAACGGCAGGAACCACCTGCCCCCATACCCCGCACGCCACCACTGCGCGTACCGATCAGCCCCAGCAGAGCACTCCGCACATGACGCTCAATGCCAGCGACTTCCTCAATTATTGGTGTGGCCAGTTGTTCCGCAGGTGTGGCCAGTTGTTCCGCACAATTGGTGTGGCCAGTTGTTCCGCAATGCCAACGACTTCCTCAATTATTGGTGTGGTCAGTTGTTCCTATTGGTGTGGCCAGTAGTTCCTCTCCGGTGCGCTGCGCCTTCCGCTGCGGCCAACATATTCCGGACGCCCTCTCCCTCGCCTACTTCACCCTTGATCAGACCCAGGATCCATTCCACTTTCCCCGCACCCCGCCACCATAGCTTAGCTTAGCCGTCCAGTGGCCGGAGATTGGGGTCCACCTCACTGCGCCGCCGCTTGCCGATGGATGTCTTTCCGGCGCTCCGTGATGCCGAG
>JANOZA010000143.1:0-13335 GCA_031429155.1 Verrucomicrobiota bacterium
CCCGATCGCACCATTCCCGCCTGTTATCAAAATGCTCTCCATCGGTGTTCAGTGGTCAGTATTCAATTCGCGCGCAAGGAGCGACTCCAGACGGATCACGGCCTCATGGGTAGTTTCCTGCGGTTCCACCTTGATGCACGGCCCAAGGCGCACGCGCACCCGCAGCGGAAAGGGCGGCGGGCGGTAAAGCGGCCACTTCTTACCCAGATACGGCGCACTGCACTCGATGCAAAGCAACTGCACGGGACAGCCTGATTTCTTCGCGATGAGAGCAAACCCGCTTTTGAACTCATTGAGCATGCGGCCCGGCAGCGTGCGCGTGCCCTCGGGAAAGATGAGAATGTTGCGTCCCTGCTGCAAGTCCGCCACGGCCTGTTTGACCATGCCGGACGCCGAGTCATTCCGAATGTACCCGGCCAGGCGCGCGCCGCCGCCGAGGCACGGACTGTCCCAGATGGCGGCTTTCATGATGCACGTCGTCTCCGGCAGCACGCCCAGTACCAGCACGGCATCAATGAGCATCGGGTGATTCGGAGCCAGCAGCAGTCCGCCTCTTGTGCGCAAGGTCTCGAGTTCCGACAAATCCAGCCGGAATATGCCTGTCCACCGCCCCCAGCGAAGCACCATGCGAAAACAAAACCCGATGAACCGCCGCATCCGCAGTTCCACGCCCCGCCCCGTTGCCACCACCGCCAGGAGCCGCACCCAAAGTGTCAGCAATCCCCCGGCCACGACAAATCCCACGATGCCCACCAGCCACGCCAGAAGCCGCAAAGGATATAAAACTCCAGAGAAAATAGTCGTTCTAGCGCCTGAAGCCGGATTTTCGCAATGACGCTGATGAGAGTGAGTAACGGACATAGAGGGGCGGAGGAAGTGCCCTCTCACTGACGCTTCTGGTGCCGATATCCCGGATGACAGTCAACGCGAATTTCCATCACCATGCGGGGTCTGGACGGTGCGCTCCAGGGCTCCATCCGCGAATCTGTTTTCCGTTGAGGGGTGATGGACTCGCGCCACCAATGTGCGCTATGACTTATTCTCTTTCAGGCGTTCGCGCCTCAGCCGTTGGTATTGCTTTTGTTCTCATTGGCGTGGTCCGGGCGGATTCGTGGCCGCAGTGGAGGGGGAGCCGCGGGGGCGGCCAGGCAGAGGGTAAAGGCTATCCGCTAACGTGGAGTGAAACAGAAAACGTGGCATGGAAAACCGCCATTCCCGGGCGGGGGTGGTCGTCACCCGTAGTCCACAAGGGCCAGGTCTGGCTAACGACGGCGATGGAGGTGCCGTGCACGCCGGAGCAGGAGAAGGAGCGGCTCAAAGCCAACACCAGCGACCAACAGTTGACTCTCCTGGCCGAAGTCCGGCTGCACGCCGTCGGGCTCGATGCAGTAACAGGCAAAGTCCTGCACGACGTCGAACTCCTCCATGAGAAGGATCCTCAGTGGGTCCACCGGCAGAACACTTACGCGTCGCCGACTCCGGTCATCGAGGATGGCAGGCTGTATGCGCACTTTGGCACGTTTGGCACCGCGTGTGTGGACACGACAACGGGCAAGGTGCTCTGGACGAATACGACGGTTCGCCTCATGCACGAAAACGGGCCGGGCAGTTCGCCCATTCTATGGCGTGACAAACTCATCTTCCACGCTGACGGCAGCGATACGCAGCGAGTGGTCGCGCTCGACAAGGCCACGGGCAAAGTGGCATGGCAGACGAATCGTAGCGGTAAGATGCCCGATAACGGACAATACAAGAAGAGCTACGCCACGCCGCTTGTCATCGAGCGCGACGGCCATCCGGTCCTCGTGAGCAATGGTGCTGACTGGCTCTATGGCTACGATCCGGAGACCGGCCGTGAACTCTGGAAGCGGGCCTATGGGACTCAGGGATTCTCACTCAGCGCCCTGCCCATCGAAGGAAACGGGCTCATCTATTACAGCACGGGCTTCATGAAGCCGGTGCTTCACGCCGTGCGTTGCAGTCACAGTGGCGAGCCCGAAGTGGCATGGACTTGCCCGCGCAGCGTCCCTACGATTCCGTCGCCCGTTCTTGCGGGCGGTGATTTGTTTTTCGTCGCGGATTCCAACATCTGCTCCAGCCTCAACGCCACGACCGGCGTCGAAAACTATCGTGAGCGTCTTGGGGGCGACTTCAATGCGTCTCCCGTTTTCGCCGACGGCCGGATCTATGTGAGCAACCGCGAGGGAACGACCTTTGTCCTCGCCGCCGGCCCGGCGTTTAAGAAACTGGCAGAGAACAAATTGCCCGGCCAACAGTGGGCCAGCATCGCGGCGGTGGATGGCGTCTTTTTCCTGCGTACCGACACGGCGCTCTATCGCCTCCAGCAGAAGTAGGACGGGGATCAGCCTTCCCGGATGCCGCGGTAGCGGAAGGGAGCGAAGCCTTTGGCTTTGAGTTCGTTCGCGGAGACAACATGCCGAACGACGAGCCAGTGGGGCGGGATGCCGGTTTCGTAGGTGATGATGCGGGTGCGCGAGGCGTCCTGCCATCCTGCGAAGAGACAGGCGTGGCTGTTGAAGGTGTTGAGGATGTCTCCGGGACGCAGGTCGTCCCATGAGGGGAGCGGGGCGCAGATGGAGGGAAACTCCCGGGTGGAGTGGCTCCGGGGCAGTCGCCAGCACCGGGAGATGAATCCGCTGCAGTCAATGCCCGTGGCATAGCGGCTAACTGCAGCATCGAGAAGCTGGCGCTTCCTCTGCGTGTAAACGTCGCCGGCAGCTTTTCCGGCAGTGATGTCGCGATCAAATTGTTCCGGCGTGGCGAAGCCTCCCCATTGGTAGGGGATGCCTTCATTGACGGTACCCGGCACCCACCAGCCGGGCACGGCGCCGGGCTTTTGATAACCGATGTCGGGAGTATCCACGGTGATGCCATCGGGGTCCGTGCCGTGGAGAACGTTGGCGGCGGTTGGCGTCCACCGGTGGGTGCGGTATTGCTCGGCAATGGCCAGACATTCGCTTCGGGTGACGCCGGAGCCGGCACCCGGGCCGGTACAGGCGGCGGCGAAAAGGGTGAGCAGGAACAACACGCAGCGCAGGAGGACCATGGGTCAGGCGGCTGGGAAGGCGCGGAGGTTTTCGAGAACCGTCAGGGCGCGACGGCTGTCTATGGATTCATTGGCGAGGGCGAGCGCGGTTTCCCAGTCATCGGCGAGACCGGTGACGCGGAATCCGGCAGCGGCATTGGCGAGGACGATGTCGCGCTTCGCCCCATGGAGGGTTCCGGAAAGGATGCCTTCGATTATGGCAGCATTGGCCGGGGCATCGCCGCCTTTTAGTTCCTCCAGCGCAGGCGCAGACAGCGGAACCCGCTCGGTCATTTCGGTGATCGTGTCACCGCGCACGGCGACGATGTGCGTGGGGCCGACAGTCGAGACTTCGTCCATTCCCTGGCTGCCGGGAACGGTGCCGTGGACAGCCCATGCCGAACGGCGACCGAGGGTGCGGAGGATTTCCGCATAGACCGACGGGAGCGCGGGATCATAGACGCCGATGAGTTGCACCGGCGGCTGGATGGGATTCATGAGCGGGCCGATCAGGTTAAAAATGGTGCGCACACCCTCTTTCGCGAGCAGAGCCCTGACGGGACCGACGGCTTTGAATGCCGGGTGATACTGCGGCGCGAGCATGAAGCCGGCACCGTGCGCCTGGACACACGCGGCGAAGCGTTCGGGCGACAGGCTCACCGGCACGCCGAGCGCTTCCAGCACGTCCGCGCTGCCGCTCTTTGAAGTGATGCCGCGATTCCCGTGCTTCACGACGGCGACGCCGCCACCGGCGAGGACGAACATGCTGGCTGTGGAGATATTGAAGAGGCCAAGCTTGTCGCCGCCGGTGCCGCACACATCCACCGCTGGCCGGCCGAGTGTTGTCAGATCGAGAGGCGGGCGCACCGCATGGCGCAGAAATACGGTCACGAATCCCGCAATCTCCGCCGGCGTCTCGCCTTTGGCGGAAAGCGCGCGCAGCAGATCAGCCTTCTGTTCTGTGTCCGCTTCCGCGTCCAGCAGATGCGCCGCGGCAAGTTCGATCGCCGCCGGGCCCATGTGATTGCCCGCCCGCAGGGACTCGATGATTTCGGTAACACTCATGCGGCTCCCCTGCCCTTCCCGCTATACCCGGGCAACGGGAAATCACCGGGCATCGGCAAGAGGCAGCGGCACTTTGGGTCCACCAAATTTTGGCTCAGTGCCGGTGATTTCATCGGCGACAGCTTTAACCCGGGCAAGCCACTCGCGGACCCGGCTCTTGCCTGATGATTTCCATGACAGCGGTTCGCCATGGAAGGCGGTAGCCGTGATGCCGTGGCAGTCCGCGAGCCATAGGGCACGTGCCAGGTGGAAGTCGTCGGAAATGATGACACAGCGGGTGACGTCGAAAACCTGACGAGCGCGGACGATGGAGTCGAGCGTGCGAAAGCCAGCGTAATCGCAGGTAATGGCAGCAGCGGGCACCCCACGCTCGATGAGCGCCGCCTTCATGTCCTCGGGCTCATTGTAGTCGTCCGTGCCATTGTCGCCACTCAGGAGGAAATGCTGAACGCGTCCTGCTTTATAGAGCGCCCCGGCGGCATCCATACGGACCCGCCAGTGGATGTTGATGCGTCCGCCAATGAGCTTTCCAGTGCCAAGCACGAGCGCGACCCGCTCCTGCGGCACCGCAGCGGCATCGGTGAAAATGCGTGATTCGGCTCGCATGGTCATCCAAAAGTTGATCCAGAGCACGGTCAGCAGCAGACCGGCAGCCGGAATGAGCGCCCAGAGGATGACGCGGCGAACCTTTTTCGGTATGGCGGGGATCATAGTAGTTTCATTGGAGGAACCACGGCAGATGGTCTGCAGATACGGTTGATGCACTCCTCAAACGCTTCGTGGCCGGACAGGATTTCGATTTCCACGCGCAGGAAATACACGGGCAGCAGCGTCTTTTCGATCAACGGAAAACGCACACTGTCCTTCTCGGTGGTGATGACACAGTCGGCGAACATGTCGTCGGCGTGCAGGACGCACTCGTTGATTTCAGCCTCGGTGTAGCGGTGATGATCCGTGTAGCGGCGCGTGAGGACAAGATCGGTGCCGAGTCGGGTCAGGATGCCCTCAAATCCCTCGGGCACGGCGATGCCGCAAATGGTGCCGGCCTTGCGGCCCTTCAGCCAGTCGAGAGGCCGGGTGTCGGAAGAATCGGAGAGATTTTGTAAATGCACGGGCCGGTGGCAGCATTCAATAATGGCGGCGGTGCTGTTGTAGCGGCGCAGCCGGGCGACGATCTCCGAGTTGTCGCTGCCGTCGCATTTTGTGAGAAAAATGTGGCTGGCGCGGCGGAGGTTGCGCGGCGGCTCACGCAGTGTGCCGCGGGGAAGCATGAATTCGTTCCCGAACGGGGCCGTGCGGTCCACCAGCACAATGTCCAGCTTTCGGGGGAGCTTCAGATACTGGAGCCCGTCATCCAGAATGAGTGTATCGCAGTTGTAGTCGCGCACGGCCCAGCGGCCGGCTTTGACCCGGTCCTTGTCCACCACGACAGCGACCCCAGGCAGGTTCCTCGCGAGCATGAACGGCTCATCACCGGCGTGCGCAGGATCGCCCAGCACTTCGATTCCGGTGCTCACGATGGTGGGAGGTGGTTCATGCTCCTGGCCTTTGAGCTTGTGTCGCACGCGCTCCTTTACGGTCGGCTTCACCCGCTTGTAGCCACGGCTGAGGATGCCCACGCGACGGCCTTCCTGCTGGAGCCGCCGGGCCAGCATCTCGACGACAGGGGTCTTGCCGGTTCCCCCGACGGTGAGGTTTCCGATACTGATGACCGTCGCCCCGAGGTGGTAGTCGGTCTTAATACGGTGCCGGAATAGAGCGAGCCGTCCCTGAACGAGCGTGCGAAAGAGCCGGGATAACCCGTTGAGCACTCCCCGGAGCAGGGACGCCTTGAACCCTCGGCGACGCCCGAGGATGACGTCCATGCCGAACTGTTCAAGGCGGTCGAGGTTTTCTTTAGCCATCAGGAGAAACACATAATGAAAATGACGAATCCAGGTCAGGGCAGGATTTGGAGCCTTTCGGTATCTGATGTGAAGCCGCAGACAAGGGCGGGTGCAGTCTCGGCGACAGACTATTTCCCCGGCCTCCATCCGCCAGGCGGCGGCCGGGGGCGCCTCGATGATGATCGTTCGGCGTGACAAGAAACCGACTTCGAAATCAACCCCAACATTAAAACAGAATATTTCCTCCAAAGTCTGAGTGAACTGGAATCCAGCAGGAAACGCCCCTCTGGGTCTGGACGCTGCCGCCGTTTTCGCGATTGCGACTGGTGATGTATTCGGCCATAAGCCATCACTGAAACGGAAGATCGCAACGCATCTACCGTGGAAGACGGCTCCTGCCTCGAAGAGTGTAGCTTCAAAGGAGTGCCTAAATGACTCAATTTGAGATAGTTGGAAATTGCGTAAAAACCATCAAGCGCCGATGCCTCGCCGCTGAATTTCCCACATGAAACGGTATCAGCCATTAACTGAGTAAAAATTGAATAGACAATACCAGTCATAATTTGAGTGCTACGATATTGTCTTTTGAGCAATAGTCATAAAAAGGCTTCAGAGTCGAGGCAAGCCCACTCGAATGAGATCGCCCATCTTCGGGCATTCAAAGAGATCCCTTCCGGGCGTCAGACAAACCATTGAAGACTGCCGACGAGCCACGGGCAGTTTGTCCCAGGCTCGCGAGGCGCAATTCACCTCGCAGGCGGCTTGGCTTCCTTGACCAGGGCACCGTGATTCTCGCTCATCACGAGGATGGAGAACCGGCGCGCCCCGCTCAGATCGTCGGTGCTCAGGCTGGCGTAGTCGAATTTCCCCCGAAGGTCGGTGTAGCCGTCTTTGTAGAATGTGGGGGTACCGTCCACATCGGCGAAGACTTTCACGTAGGTGCCGGGCAGCGGCTTCTTGTCATGCTGCACGGTGAGCTGGCCGAAGCTCTCGCTGATCTGCACGTCGAGGGTGTTGGCATAGACGGCAGTGGCTTTGGTGACTCCGCCGCCGGTGACTTCCACGAGGACGTTGTCGCTGTGGAATCTGGCGGGCAGCGCCCAGGTGTGCTTGTCGGCACCGGCGGGGAGCATGATCTGGTCGCTGTGCGCCGGGCGGATACTGGCGAAACGCCCGGTGTTTTGAGTCACGAACGGGCTGGCGCTGAACAGGAACTCCAGGTCCACCGGGTAGTAGCGCACGATGACTTCCTCCACGTTTCGGAACCGCACCGTGACCATGTTGCTCTCTGAAGTGAGGGCGAGGGTCGGCTCTTTGTCGGCCAGCGTATCCTGGCTGGCATCCCGGTCGGCCATATCGGGGACGGCGACGGGCTTGCCTTCGAGTTCGTCGAGTTGGGCGGTGAGGATGGCGAATTTGTCACGCCAGTGCTTCACCGGATGCGCCAGCAGCGCGCTGGCGATGCGGCGCGCGGTGGCGATGTCCTCCTGGCACAGGGCCAGCCAGGCGCGGAGGTATTCGTATTGCAGCTTCTCGGCCACGGCGGCGCGGTTCACTTTGGCGAATGCCTCCAGCGCGTCCTCGATGCGGTCCTGCGTGGCGAGATACGATGTGACGGCCAGCCAGTCCTCTGCCGACAGCGCCGCATGAAAGGCGAGCACGGACAGCAGCGCGTTCCATTGCGTGGAGAACTTGTCATTTAAGACGCGGCTCTGTCCGCCCAGCGGATGCGCGCGGGCATTCACCAATGGGCTGTATTCCAAGTGCTGATACGTCTGCTGTTCCACCGGATTCACCGTCAGCAGCGCGCTCTCAAACGCCGGGCCGCAGCCGATGCTCAGCGGCGACTCCTGGAGATACTCGTTCAGATAAGGCTGGACGTTGTGCAGCGCGGCGTAGCTCCAGACGCCTTCGTCGTAGTGGTGCCGCGCTTTAAGCAGCGCGATGACGGCGCGGAAGAAGTCGGCGTCCTTCAGGCGCCAGAGCACCTGCTCAAGGTCGAGAAAGTAAACATTGTGCTGCTCAAGGAAGCTGATGACCTGCTGGCTCGTGCCGTGCTGGCTCACGTAGTCCCACGATGCGGGATCGTTGATCGTCGGCCGGGCGACGACGTTGAAGGTAAACGCGGCGGCGCTGGCGGCGGTCTTGTCGGCGCGAGAGATGTGGACGGGGAAGTGCGGGAACTTGCCGGCCTCCGGGAAGTAGAAATGGAAGTCGAGCGTCTGCGTGCGATACGGCTCGATGCCCACGGGCAGCGACTGCACGCGGCGCGTGCCTTTCACCGGCAGCGCGCCGGCGGGGATTTGGAAGAGCACGTCCAGCCGCTGGCGCGACGACGAGGGATTCGTGACCACTACATGGCAGCCATAGACCGTGCCGGTGAGGAATTCCGCGGTGACGAACTTGTCCGTCTTCTCGCCGGCCTGTTCGATGTAGCGGTCGCCCTCGCGGTAGAAGTTCTGGCTCACCAGCAGCTTCGCGCCGGCGGCGTCAGGCTCCGCGGGCAGGATGTCCTGATGGAACAGCAGCAGCCGCGACGCCGGCGTGAGCGAGAGCACGTTGTCCTTCGTGTCCACCTTGCCGGCCTTGAACTCGCCGGGGAACGGCAGATCAAGCACCGCCAGCGCCAGCACCATCTCCCTGAACGTGCCCGCCGCATCCGCCACATGGGTGGAAAGGAACCCGCCCTTCCCGTCCCACACCGCAAAGTCGCGCCAGAAGCGGTTCATCGGCACCAGCCCCGCCGTCTGCGCCTCCAGCGGCAGCCGGTAATACTGCTGCTCCGCCCACACCTTGGTCGGATCCTGCTGGCGGAAGAGGCGCGTGGTGCCGTCACCGCCGCGGGTTTTGAAGCGGGCGAGCATCTCGCCATCCCCGGGGATAATATAAAGCTCTCCGACACCGTTGTCGAAGTCGGCGGTTTCGAGTGGCTCATTCGCGCCACGGTTTGGAATCTGTCCTTGAGTGGTATTCCAAGCATACGCTGCACCAAGACTATTGTAGCCGTAAAAATAGGGCGATTGGCTTCGGTCTATTCCCACGCGTCCGTTGTGCCGGATGTCATCCGCCTTGCCATCGCCATCCACATCGTACGCCAGTGCTATGCTTTTGCCCGTGCGAAGTGCCCCCGGTTGACTCTCCCATAGTGTGTCCACGCCATTCAGCATCCTCAGCCGCGTCTCATCGCGCCCGCTCTTGAGGAAATCGCTCGCTTCGCGCTGCGTACGCTCCAGGCCTCGCCGGGCGGCGGTGTTGTTGGGATCGATGGCGAGCATCTTGCTGAAGTTCGCCTGTGCTTCGTTGAGCTGCCCGAGATCGTAGTAGCCGCGACCCTGAGTGAAGAGACGCTTCAATTCATCGCCCTGAGGCCGCCCGGCTCTGTTCAAGTCCACATACAAGTCCGTGTATTCTTCCCACCGGTCCGGCGAGCTAAACTCAACGATACCCGAGTCGGGTGCTTTTCCGCTTCGCTTCTCACGATACCAGGCATTGGGCACTCCCTGCAATCCCCAGTGATTCCTCCCATCCACCGCACCGGCCAGTTCTTTGCCCTCCGCCTTTCCGTCGATCACGGAAAATTCCTCGACTGAGAAATTGGCCGCGACCATGCCCTCCGCGCCGCTCTGATCCGTCACCAGCGCCCTCCCGCGCAGCGCGGTCTCGAACAGAAACATATCCCGCCCGCGGTTCACGGGCTGGATGTTCATCCAGTCTTCGGCCATGCGGCGGGTGGTGGTGACTTCCTCTTTGAGGCGCTCGGCGAGGAGGATGCGTTCCAGCGCGTTGAGGCGGCCGTATTGCCACGGGGGGAGGTAGCGCGTGAGGTCGGAGCCGAGCAGGTAGTCGTCCATGAAGGTGCGCTCGCGTTTGGAGGCGAGGAACGGCTGCACGACGGCATCAAAGAACGCGCGGTCCTTGCGCTGGAGGAAGAAGTGCAGCTCGTGGCAGGCATACTGCGAGTAGAGGGCGCGCTTCTTCGTGTCGTCGAACGTCTTCCACTCCAGCAGCCAGGAGAATTCGTTGAGCTGGGGATTTTGCGTGAGGTTGAAGAACAACTGCTGCACCGCGCCGAGGTGCCCGATGGCTTGGAACTGCGCCGCCAGCGCGTCATCGAAACGGAACGCTGCGTCCTTCTCCAGCACGGTGACGCGATTCTGCCGGCTGAAATGCTGCGCGGGATTCAACTGCCGCGCCAGACGCAGATCGCGCGGCGGCAGCGCGGCCCCGGCGAAGGAAAAGTCGCGCACGGCGGACGACTCGCGGTCAATCGCCAGCACGCGCACATACTGCCGGTCGCCCAGCGCCGCGCGGGGGATGATGACGTGGCCGTTGGCATCAGGCTTGAGATTGAGCAGCGCCGGCGCGGGCGTGGCGAGGAAGGAGAGGTCGGGTCTGCCGGGTGGAGGTGTGGTGGGTGTTTGGGGGAAGGAGCCTGCGGATGCCGGGTCTGTATGCTCGTGCCCGTGTGCCGCATCGAGTGCCACCTTCGCTTCCGGCAGCAGTTCTTCGTTCCGAGCCTTTTCCAAGTCCTGAAGCACTTCCTTCTCCATCTTCGTCACCGCGATCTCCCACGGATTGATCAGCAGGCCAGGCTTAGCGAGCATGTTGCCCGCAAAACGAGAGGCGGCGCGGCGTTCGAGCACGTAGCGGTATTCGTCGCCGATGTTACGTGACGAGAGATACTGCGACGGCTGCCACGACACGCCCTCGAACGACGGCGCAGCGAGAGAGAATGCACCCACGGTGCTCATGGCATCGAACTCCGGCAGGAAGCGGCTGGAGAGAATGTGAACGCGCGTCTCCGGTGTGACATTGCCGATGTGGAAGATCAGCGCGGATTCGGCTTTGCCGTCGGCAAGTTTGACTTCGCCCTCCTGGAAGCCGGTGACCGTGAGAGGGCGGTTGGCAGTGAGCTGAACGGTGGAGGTGGCGCTGAGAGCGTGGCCTTCCACGGCTTCGCCGGGGGTGACGCGGACGGTGGAGACGAAGCCATCAACGAACAGGTTATAAGTGCCGGCAGGGAGAGCTTTCCAGATGAGGTAGCCGGCGATGGTGGCGTTCGGAAGCGGGATGAGTTTCCCGGGAGCGGCCAGGGATGGTGCTCCCAGGATGAGCGAGACTTCGCCGGCCAGCGGCAGCCTGCTGCGTGGCCAAGGGATGAGGAGGCTCTGGCCGGCTTTGAGATGGATGATACCGGGCGTGGACGTATGATCCCGGGGCAACGTGAATTCGCGTGGGTATGCGTTGAGCGAAGCTATTCCGTCCAATGTCCCCAGAACAATGCTTCCAGTGGCGTCGGTTTTCATTTCGACTTCCACTGCTTTTGTGAACTCCGCGCGGCTAAACCCCGCGGTCACTTCTTCGTTGGCGTATGGCTCGCCATTTAGACCGAGGTATTGAATGACCCAACTTCCGGCATTCCGGCTGAGGTGAACGTCTTTTACGCCGTAGAACATGCTGTGGTGTGTGGGCATCTCAGTGAATTGGCCCGCAGCAGGTGTTTTTGTTTCCGTATCGTCCACACTGATCGTGTTCACTTTGATCGAATCACTCGCGCTTAACTGCACCGGCGCGCCGGTGAGGTCGCTCTTCACTTCGCCTGACAAGGTGAACGTCAGCGATTTCAGGCGGTCGGGCACAGCGAACTCGACGGTGGTCTCTTTGTCCTCAGCGAGCTTCTCAATGGGAATGACCACGCTGGCGGGCGTGCCGTCGAGGGTGACGGAAGCGACGGTGATTTTGACTTTCTCCAGGCGTTCGAGCAGCACCGGGCGCGGAACACAGCCATCCTGGCTGTGCTGGCTGGCGGGCGTCTCGCCTGCCTTGCCGGCCCCTGCAGGCGAGACGCCCGCAGGCCAGCTCAGGCGGGACGCCTGAGTTCCGGATGTCAGGCGGGGGCGGATGAGGAGCGTGGCTTTGGCGCCGGGGAGCAGGGATTCGCGCGGGACGTGGAAGCCGGCGCCGAGTTCGTATTTCTCGCCCTGGAGTTCGATCTCTTCCAAAGCGGTGAAGCCGGTGCCGTCGTCGAGGATGACTTTCTGCGGGCCGGGCTTTTCGGAGAGCGGCAGGAGGATGAGGCCCTTGTCGTCGGCTTTGAATTGCTTTGGGCCGACCATGGCGAAGGCGGCGGGCACGGGCTTCAGCTTTTCATCCAGCACGGTGACTGCGGTGCCGGCGGAGGTCTGGCGCACGATGGGACGCAGGCCGCCTTTGCGAATGAGCGCGCGGCTGGCCTTTCCGTTGCCGATGAATTCGACGATCCACACGCCGCGCGGCGCGCTGAGTTCCGGGAAGGTGAAGGTCTGCCTGGTGCGCAGGATGGGCGCGGCGTTGAGGTCGAGCTTGTGCTCGTGATTCGCCGTGAGTCCGTCGAGGTCGAGGCCGGTGTTCACTTCCTCGCCGGTGCGGTGGACGTTGGCGGTGTTGATCTCGTAAATGCGGACGAGCAGCGACGGAACGTTTTTCACCCACACGTCGAGCTTCACCACGTCGTCCGGTGCCCATGACTGCGGCGAGGCGGAGTCGAATTCGATGTCGGTGCGGTCGCGGAGGGACTGGAGGGACTCGGCGGACAGAAGGGACATCCACTTCTGCGGCTGCGGCGCGCCGCTGAGGAGCTTGGCTTCGGCGAGGGCGCTGTTGTACCATTCGGTGGTGACTAGCGGGGCGAGGGCGTCGGCGTTTTCCGCAGTGGTGAGATAGCGGATGACCAGCCGGCGAATGAGCGGCTCGTCATTGCCGATGGGCGCGGTGCCGGTGTAGGATGAGGGATCGAAGTCGAGCGAGGCGGGAAACTTCCAAATGTCGCGGTCCTCTTTGTAGCGCGGGTTGATGTAGCCAACGGGGCGCGGGAGTTTCAGATAGGCGAGCAGTCGCGCGGGGTCGAAGCGGCCCTGCTTTTCATCCAGCGCGAGCAGGTGGTAAAGGAGGTTCGCTTTGAGCGGATTGGCGTTGGGATTCAGCGTCGCGGCGTAGGCCCAGAGCCGATCCAGCCACGCGCGGCGCACGGCGGGATCACGGTCCGGGTCTTCAAACTCCGTGGGCCGCATCCGTGTCATCACGGCGGCGGTGAAGGTCTCGTTGTTGAGCAGCGCGGGGCGGAGTTTCTGGAGTTCGGCGAACTGATCACTAGTGAGCAGCGTGTGAATGGGGAACTTCCCAAACGCGGCGTCCTTCTCCTCCAACTCGCGATGGATGATGCCGACCAGCCCCGGGAAGTCGGGGCGCTTGAGGCGCGTAAGCAGCGCGCGGATTTCCGTCAGTTTCCATTTCTCCACCGGCTGCGTGAGCCGGTAGAGGCCGGCATCGGTGAAGTTCTTGAGGTCGTCGGTGCCGGCG
>JANOZA010000144.1:0-4120 GCA_031429155.1 Verrucomicrobiota bacterium
CTGCTTCAGAACCGCGTCCAGAACGGAGGCCCGCCGCCGCGACCGGGTGACCGGCCACCGTTGGTGCCGCGATCGCCGCTGCCTTAATAGCCGGTGCTGGCTACGGGTAGACGATTTTCAACCGGATGAAACGCTTCTGCCCGGGAGTGAGCGGCTGCGGATCCCATGCGCGCCACGTCTCGATACCGGCGATGGTGGAGTGCAGGACATGGCCGACGCTGTTTGGATTTTCATCCCAGGTGTCGAGGTCGCTGGTGATTTGCGGAATGACCTGGATGGTGGAGTCCACGGCCTTGCTGCGGCGGTATTCGAGAATCAGATGGTTGTTTTCAACGACGAGGCTGGTCGCGTTGCGGACATCGCTGGTGCCAGGCACGGTGCCGAGCAGATACTCGGCGAGGTTATTCAGCCCGTCATTGTCGGGGTCGGCGGTCTTGAGGCGGCTGGCGGCGGGGTAGCCGGGAAGCAGGCGGAGGGCCCAGTCGGCGTAGAGCTCCTGAGAGGCCACTGTGATGAGGTCGGTGACAATGACCGGTCCGGGAGCGGTGGCGGTGATTCTTAGTTCGTAAATTCCGGGAGTGGAGAAACTGACGTTGGTGTCAGGGTTCGCGGGCGCCGTGAAGCTGACGGTTCCAGGCCCGCTGATTTTTGTCCACGCGATCGTGATGCTTCCGGCTGCGAAGTCCCCGGTGAAAAGGGTGGCATCAATCACAGCGGAGGCGGGGAAGGTGACCTGCTTGTCTTCTCCGGCGAGGATTCCGAAGGCGGTGGCGGCGCCCGGGCTGGGTGCGCCTGCCTGCCAGCTTTCGCGGTCGCCCCAGGAGCCGGGTGCGCGCTGGGCGTCCACGATTTGAAGTGATGCTCCCTGACCGTCGGTAATGGGATACCAGGCATCGCTATAGTTGAAGTCCAGAATTCCGATGGGGTAGCCGGCGATTTCAAAGCGGATCTGCTCACCGGAGTTGTCGAGACGGCCGGTGTAAACTCCCGAGGGGGTGATGCCAGGGAAGGTGGCGGCGAACCTGGCGGCGTCACTGGTGATGACGGTGAAGGCGCCGGGGGCGAGGGTCAGGGGAGGGGATGCGGGGAAGGTGAACGTGATGCCGGCGGTGAAACTGATGCCGTTGAGGGTGAGTGGAGTGAGCCCGGTGTTGCGGAGTTCGATGAACTCGGGCTGCGCATTGGTCTGCGGATTGTACATCAGTTCTGTAATGCGCAGGGCATTGCGGATGCTGGTCGCGGCGCTGAGGTCGGTGGTGTTGGAGAAGCCGGGCGTCGGCACCGTGAAGAAAGTGGTGGCGATGCCACCGTCAGCAGTGCGACCTTCGCTGATGTCCTCCCGGGCACTGCTTAGCACCGCGTGATCCACGCGGTTGCCGTCGGCGGCAGCGATGGCCAGGTTTTCATGGAACTGCGAGAGCTTAAAGCTGAGGTGATCGCCGCCATTCTCAGGGCTGCCATCGGCGAGAAAGCGCACGAATCCGGAAGGACTGATGAAGCTGAGCGGGCTGATAACGTGGACGCTGGGGTCGCCTGCGGCACGGAGGGCGGCGAGGTTGGTAAAATTGTCGGTGAGCATCATGCCGCTCATATCCACCGGCTTCGCGGCGGGATTGTAGAGTTCGAGGAAATCGCCCTCCACGATGAAGTCGTTGGCTGCGAGCCACTCGTTGAGACGCAGTCCGGAAGGCGGGCCGAAGTCACACCATGCGGTGTTGGCCGCGCCAGGTGTGAAGGTGGCGAGGCTCCATGAGAGGCGCGGTCCGGTGCGGGCGATGCTTCGGTCAGGAATCTGCGGGCCGAAGGTGACGGTGTCCGCAAGGATGTTGCCGGGAGCGAAAAGGCTGACGGTTTCTCCGCCGGCATCCAATCCGAAGTTGAGATGCAGCTCGCCGGCCTGAGCCGGAAGACTGTCGGCCATGAGGAGCAGGTATCCGTTAGCAGGAATACTGGTGGTGGCAGGGAAGAGGAACTTGTACGGCGCGGTGGCATCGTCGGTGAGACCGAAGCCGGCGAGGTTTACTGTGGAGGTGCCGTAGTTGCGAAGCTCGATCACATCGGGGCGCGTAGAGCCAAGAGCATAGGCTGTGCTGTTGTCGGTGAGGATTTCAGAAATCACGAGCGTCGGCAGGGCGGTGTTCACGTTCCATGTGACGATGGTCGGCGTCGTCTGCCAGAAGCCTGAATCGTCTTTGCCAAGCAGATGAATCGTCTGCGGGCCGTTTGTCAGGCCGGCGAGTGAAAGCGGGGTGGAGACGGGCGTGTCGGCGCTCCAGGTGGTGCCGTTGGCGGACCAGCGGTAGTGGGTGTAGCCGAAAGTCCATGCTGGCGCGGCGAAGCCGCCGGATGGTCCCATTGTGAGCGTCGCGGAGTTGAGCGCAGTCGTTGTCTGAGGCAGTCCCGAGGCCGCGATTCCGGCGGGAAGGGAAGCGCCGCGGTTATTTCCGCCGAAGCCTGTGGCGATGGCGGGCGAGCAGGATTGCGGTGCGAGCGCCGCGCGGACCTGGGCTGCGGTGACGGTGGCGGGAGTGGTGATGAGGGCGGTATTCAGCAGGGCGTCCGGGGAAACGGTGTTGCCGGAGCCGGGACCGCTCCATGCGAGCGGGAGGACGTTGTTGTTCAATGTCACGCTGCTCGATGCCGGGTAATACTGCCGCGTCAGAGACTCAGCGTCGGTAATGACATTTCCGGTGAGCACCGCACTGGCTCCGGTCTGTGTGCCGTCGGTGGTGTCGGCGAGGTTGATTACGCCGCTCTGAGTTTCCGTGCCGCCGGTTTTCGTGATGCGGGCGATGGTATTATAGAGCAGCGCGGCGGAGCAGCCCTGCTTGATGGTGACGGCGTTGTCGCAGTCGTAAAAGAGATTTCGGATAACGGTCACTTCGCATTTCGCGGCTGCCGGGGCGACAGTGGCGATGGCAGCGGCACTGTCGGCGGCGCCATTTTTGTGAACGTGCAGGAATACGTTGCCTTCGATCCATGCGTCCGCGCTGGTGAGTTCGATGATGTCGTCCCCGGAACCGTTGAAGGAATTATTGAGCACGCGGAGGATCGGGCCGGGGCGGTTGGAACTGGCGAAGCGGATGACGTCATTGTTCCCGCTGACCGCGCCGAATGTGCAGCCGCTGATGACGCCCTGAGTTCCGTTGATGAAACTGCCGGACACCGGGGTGAAGGATGATCCGGCGGCCATTGCGGGGAAGGTGCAGTTGGTGACCGAGAAGGAACTGTCGTCCAGGCGAAGGCACGCGCGGGTGTTGTTGAGGAAAGTGATTCGGTCGAGCGTGGCGCTGGCACCTTCCTGAACCTGAATGGCGGTGGTTTCGTTGAACTCAATGACGGCGTTGCTGATGCTGGAGCCCGACGTGCTGTCGAAGAGGATGCTGTTCCATGTTCCCGTGGTGCCGGGCGGGCGGGTGAAGCGAATGAGACGGTCCGGGGTGCCTTCGGCCGTGAGCTTGCCGCCGGACGCGACGGTGATGCCCGCGCCGGAACTGAGGTAAACGGACGTGCCGGGCGCGATGGTCAGGGTGACGCCGGACGGGACCGTCAGCGGGCCGGTAATAGCGTAAGGACCGCCGGCGGCGTTCCAGTTTTCGCTGATGGCGAGAGTGCCGGACTTCGCCGTCGTGCCGCCGTCGTCGTAGAGAATCGTGAAGGTTTGGCTGGCGAGAATGTTGCCAGGCTCATCGAGCCCCTGAACGAGGACAGAATTCACGCCGGGTGTGAGACCGGCAGCGATGCCGGTGGCGGTGCAGGTGTTGTCGTGTTTGTTGAGGAGCGCGGATACGCCGTTGATGAGGATGCGGCTGGTCGTCGCGCCGTCCATGACCCCGGAGAGGCCGGTATTGTTTGCCGAAGAAGTCGTGGGCAGGCCGCTGGTGACCGGCAGGCTGGTGGCGGCGGAGAATGTGGCGGGCAGTTGTGACGCGATGTAGGTGCGCCGGGAATTCATGAACGTCTTGATGCGGTCGCGCTCGCTCTGTGGCACCCAGGAGCTGGCACCGAGCGTGCTTTCCACGGCGGCGTCGAAGTTCGACTGCGCGAAGACGGTGTTCAGCATGTCCCGCAGGTGAAATTTGAAGCGGCGACAAAAGGCACTGTTCTATAACAATACCTT
>JANOZA010000145.1:0-18998 GCA_031429155.1 Verrucomicrobiota bacterium
CCGGGCGGTCAAGCACCTGAATCTGAATGAGTACTACGATCAAGCGCTGTCGCTGATCGCCTCGGGCCGGGCACGCGATGCGTTCTCGCTCGATCAGGAGTCCCGCGATGTGCGGGATCGCTACGGTCGCAACACATTCGGCCAGAGCCTGAGGCTGGCCCGCCGCCTCGTCGAGGCGGGCACCCGCGTCGTCGAAGTTGTCTGGCCAAAGGTCGCCAACAGCGACAACCACTCGTGGGACGTTCACACCGGTCTCTTCAAACGCATGAAGGATCAGTCGGCCCCCATGCTCGACGCCGGTCTCAGCGCCCTCATTGCCGACCTCGATGAACGCGGCCTGCTCGACAGCACGCTAGTCGTCGCCGTGGGTGAATTCGGACGCAGCCCGCAAAAGGGCGTCAGCACCAGCGGCAACGACAACAGCCCCGACGGACGCGACCACTGGCCGTATTGCTACACCAGCGTCATTGCCGGAGCCGGCATCAAGCGCGGCTACGTCCACGGCAAGTCCGACGCCACCGGGAGCGCCCCCGTGGAGGATCCCGTGCATCCCACGGAACTGCTCGCCACCATTTACCACGCCTTCGGCATCGCCCCGGACACCATCGTCTATAATCACCTCAACCAGCCCCGGGAACTCGTGAAAGCTCAGGCAGTGTCGAAGTTGTTTGCCTAGCAGAGTCGAGCCGCCCCGGCTATTGGAGTCGAGCCCCCAGGTCCGGCGGCAACTTCTGTCCAGCGAGCCATTGGGCAGCAGCGGCAGGTTCAGTCTCGCGCCAGCGTTTGAAGATGGTAACTGTGGTGTCAGTGCGGGTGGCGGGGGCGGAAATTTTTCCGGCGAGGGCGAGTGCTTCGGCGGGGGAATTCTCACCAAGCACGACGCTGGCGGTGCTGCGGAGGTGATCGGCGTCAGGACCGGCGGGCTGGGACTCGACCCATGCGGTGAGGATGTCGAAAGTGACCGTCACCGTGCGCGACTGATTGGAGCCGTCGGCGGGGTTGGGGGAAAAACTGACCGTATTGAGCCGGTCGGGCGGCTGCCCGATGGCAGTCAAAGCGAGACTGTATAAACGGCGAGCACGCTGTCGGAGGTCGTGCCGGCGGCGGTGAAGGCGGCCCCCGTCAGCGTGGTGCGGTCAGCGAAGTTATCGTTAACCGGGACTGCGGCCAGACTGGCCGCGAGCAACGGCATTGCTGCCAAAAGACTGAGATGCAGCAGCGAAGGGAAGCGGAACATAACAGCGGAGGTTGATGTGCCAGGAGATTTTGCTCACGGAGCCGGCGGCGGGCCGGAAGAGGTGCCGGTCATGAATACGGTGCCGTCCTTCTCAATGGAGACAGCCTGGAACGACGGCTCGAAGTCGAGCATGGCTTCGTCGGCTTCGTTCGGGTTGGTCGTGAACTTGAGATCCCCCTCTGTTTGTCCTTCGTCGGACTTCATGACGAGGATGCCGCGCTCCACGCCGGCAACTTTGACTGCATAAGATCCGGCGGGCAGGTTCTTGATTTCGAGTTTCAGTGTGACGGCGCCGGTGGCAGCGATCTTAAGGGTCATGCTGCCCTCTGCATTTTCCGGCGCTGCCGGGCTGCGCTCGAATTCGGATCCAAAACTCTGCGGCTGCACGACGGGGCCAGGAGTCGGAGCAATGCCGGTGAAGATGTCCTCGCCTCCGAAGCGCACTGCGATGCTCATGCCTGCGGGGTTGAAATCGAGGAGCAGTTCGCCGGGGTCGTCCGGCGCGGATTCGAATTCAATCTGGCCGTCGTTGTCTCCCGGCCTGACGATAATGGAACCGCGGAGCACCTCGCCGACGAGGACCTCGTAAGTGCCGGGAAGGACGCGATCGAGTTCGATCTCAAATTTCACGCGACCCGAGGCGCGAATGCTGATCTGGGCTTTGGCCGTGGCCGTGGCGGGTGCAGCGGCAGTGCGGACGAGTTGCCCGGTGTATTCCAACTCTCCGGGACCGTCGTGGTGATCGTCGTCGTCGTTGTCATCCACGCCGTCGTTGTCGTCGTCGTCGTCATCCGCATCATCGTGACCGTCACCGTCGTCGTCGTCGTCATCCGCATCGTCGCGACCGTCGCCGTCGTGGTCGGATTCATCAGCGTCGTCATTGTGGCGGCCATCGCCGTCGGTGTCGTCCTCGCCGGCATCGTCGTCGTCGTAGCCGTCTCCATCAATGTCGTCCTCGGTCAGGGCGTCGTCATTGCGTCCGTCACTGTCAATATCCCGTTCGGCGGCGGCGTCATCGGCGCGGCCATCGCCGTCAATATCAAGTTCCGTGCCGGAGTCGTCGGGCTTGCCGTCTCCGTCTATGTCGCGCTCGGCGAGCGAGGCATCGGAGAGGGTGTCGCCGTCGAGGTCTTTCTCGGCGGGATTGTCATTGGTGAGGTGATCACCGAGGTACTGGCCGCGGTGCGGGCCTGACTTGGCGTAGCCGCCGTCAATGTTGTCATCGAGGGCGTTGGGAATGCCGTCGGCATCCACGTCCGGGTCCACGAGATTGGGGATGCCGTCGCCGTCGAGGTCGGGTGCTTTGGAAGCGGCGAGTCCGGGGGCTGCACTGAGGGCCAGCAGGACGGCTGCGGCGAGAGCGGCGCATCGAAGGGGCTGGAGAATCGTTTTCATGACGTTAGGTGGATGGAGCAGGGGCGGCGGTGGCGGAGAGTAGGCGGCTGAGGTGGCGGACGGCAAATTGATTACAGTAACGGAACGCCAGGAATGGGGATGTTATTCACGGCGTTTGTCGGGTGACGCGGAGGCGAAGAAAGCGGTGCGCCTGCCCGGCGGCGGCGGTGGTGTCGCGGAGGGTAACCGTTTTCAGCCCGGGACCGGGACTGTCTCCGCTGTGATAGCCTTCGCCGGTGAAGGGCTGACCGGCGGTGCTCGTGGCCAGGGTTTCCCACGAACCGGCGGGATCGTCTGCACTCTGGAACTCGATAGCCAGATCGCTGCGCGCAGGGTCGCGGGGCACGGTCAGCGTGAGCCGCGTGTCCGTTGCCGATGTCAGCAATTGAGGGGTCAGCGGCGAGGCATTGGCGGAGAGCGGCGGGAGGCCGAGCGTGTATTCGACGAGATTCGGCAGGTAGTCGCCGTCGGGATCGGCGGAGTCGGCGGCATCACCGGGCGGCTGGCCGTCGAAACTGGCGTCCTGCCATTCCTCGAATGCCGACAACGGACGCAGCCGGAAGATGACACCGCCGCCGCCGCTGCCGCCGCCGGGCACGGTGCCATAACACCAGCCGTCCGCAGCCGGTGTGAGGCCGCCGCCGACCGGTTGCGCCAAAGTGAGCGGGCCCGCCGCGCTGCCGGGTGCGGAGCCGCCGGAGCCGGAGAATGCCGCCAGCGTGCGGAATGTGCCCGCAGAAGTCATTTGCCAAACGGTGCCGTATCCGCCCGCACCGCCGGAAGTAGTCAGGCCCCACAGCGAGCCATCCGCAGCCACGCTCAGGGAGCCGCCGGGTTCATCGCCGGGCAGCGCGCCGGCGGGGCCGGTGAACTCCGCCAGAATCGTCAGGCCGCCCGCAGGTGTGAGGCGGATGACTGTTCCGAAATCCCCCGCGCCGCCGCCGCTGGCGGTGCCGCAAAAGTTCCCGTCCGCGCCCGTCGCGAGGCCGCCACGCGGCAGTCGCGGCCCGGACAGCGAAAACTCCAGCAGCAACGTGAAGGCCCCGGCGGGCGTGACTTTGAAAAACACGCCGCAATCCGCCACTCCGCCCTGTTCTGTCAGGCCGTAGAAATTTCCGTCCGCTCCGATGGCGAGCGGCCCGTGCGGCGTCGCGCCCTTCGCCGTGCCGGACGTGCCGGTAAATGAAACCAGCCGCGTCCTGACACCGGCGGGTGTGACTTTGAAGACCGTGCCGTTGCCGCCGCTGCCTCCTTCGCGCGCGACACCGTAGAAATTCCCGTCCGCGCCGCGCAGCAGCGTACCGTCCGCCGCCGCTCCCTGGGCATTCGTATGCTGGTTGAGCGCCGTGATTCCGCCGCCCGCAGTGTAGCGGAAGAACGTGCCGCGATCTGTCAGGCCGCCCGCCGCGGTGACGCCGAAAAATTCTCCCGCCACTGGCAGCAGTGCGCCCGCCGGTTGGTCGCCGGCATTGCCGCCGAGCGGTGCCGCGACCGTCAGCGCGCCAGCATTCAGCCGCAGCAGGGTGCCGCCGCCCCCGCTGCCGCCCGCTGCCGTGGGGATGAGCCATGAGCCTGCGGCCTCCGCGACCGGAGCGCCCGAGGCCGCCCAGCCGGTGATGCCGCTGCACTCGGCTAGGCGCGTGTAATTTCCCGCCGTCGTGATGCGGAAGAACCCGCCGTCATTGCCGGGTCCGCCGGCGCTCGTCGCGCCGTACATCGCGCCATCTGCGCCCGGCGTTAGCGCTGAAACAGGAAACGCGCCCGGCACCGCGCCGCTCTCGCCGGTGAACTCCTTCAGCAGCGTGAACCCGCCCGCTGTGGTCAGCCGAAAAATGACGCCCCAGCCGCCCGCCCCGCCATTGCTGGTGGTGCCGCAGAGAGCGCCGCCCGCTTCCTCCGTGAGCGCCGCGGCGGGAGCCGAGCCGTCGGTGTCGGCGAACTGACGCAGCGTAGTGAACGTGCCGCCGGGCGTGAGTTTGAAAACGGTGCCGAAACCATCCGCGCCGCCGGCCTGACAAGTGCCGTAGAGATTCCCGTCACTGTGAGCGAGCAGTCCCGCCGGACGGCTGCCAGGCCGCGTGCCGGAGTTGCCGGTGAACTCCACTAACGTGGTGAAGATTCCATTCGCCGCGAACCTGATGACCGTGCCCCCTCCATTCGCGCCGCCGCGTTCCGTCACGCCGTAGAGCGTCGTGCCGAGCAGAGCCAGCGAGCCTGCCGGCGACTCGCCGGGATGCGCCCCCGCCGTGCCGGAGAACTCCAGCAGGCTTGTCAAAACACCCGCCGGCGTGACGCGGAACAGCGTGCCCATTTCCCCGCTGCCGCCCGCTGCCGTGGTGCCGTAAAAATTTCCGTCCGGATGCCGTGTCAGCCCGCCCGGGCCGGAACCCGCCGCCGCGCCTCCATTTCCGGTGAATGACGCAAGGCTCGCGAATCCGCCATCTACGGTGAATCGAAACACCGTCCCGAAATTCCCCGTCCTCCCGCTCCCGGTGGTGCCGAAGAAACTGCCGTCCGCCGCAAGTGTCAGGCCCGCCAGTGGTGCGCGGCCCGATGGCCCGTTGAACGACACCTTCGTCTCCAGCGCGCCCGCCGCAGTCAGTTCAAAAATGGTGCCCGCATCCTGCGCCCCGCCCGCGCTCGCCGTGCCGTAGAATTTCCCATTCGGGTGCTGCCGCAGCGCGCCCATCGGCTGCACCCCGGGCCGCGACAGCGAGGCCAGCACTTCATAGACGCTGCCAGCCGGGCACGGCAAAACAGCCGCGCTTAGTATCGCGGCTGTTACTAAATAAATGGAGCGTTGTGGGGGCACTCTGTGGTAGTCCTACCCGGACGGACCAGAAATATCCAGCCCTGCGTCGTCAGTGGACCGTCCGATTCGTAACAGCCTGTTACCCCGGAGCGGCCCCTGCGACTCCAGCCCATCCTTCCCCTCATTTTGATTCTTCCCCGCAACGGCAGCCCGCTCGCCAATGCGCTCCTCGTCGCCGCCGGAATTCTGGCTGGCTTCGGAGGGGGCGCTTGGATCGCTGCATCGTGGAAGTCAGCGCCAGCGCCCGCCGGCCGGAATTTGCCGCCGGATTCCGCTCACCACTCCGCCCCAGCCAATGTCCCGGCGACCACTCTGCGCCTCGATCCCGCCGCCGCACTCGAAACGGCGCGCGCTATGACTTCTGAGCAGGAACGCACTGACTACCTGCGCGGCTATTACGGCCAATGGGCGCAGTCGGACCCGGCAGCGGCCGCTGAGCATGCGCGCTCGAACCTTTCGCCCGGCGCAGCGCTGAGCGAATCTCTCACCGCCACCGCGCACCAGTGGGGCGTGCAGGACGCCCGCGCCGCATGGCAGTGGGTCGAAACCGGCGTCGCCGGGCCGCTCAAAATGGAACTCCAGACGGCCATTCTAAAAGGCTGGTCGCAGCGCGATCCCGCCGCCGCCGCGTCATGGCTCGCCGGCTCCGGGCTTACCGCGCAGCCGTTCTTCGACACCGTCAGTGCCGCCTACGCCGCCGCTCAGCCGCTGGCCGCCGCGGCATGGGCCCGTTCGTTACCGGACGCGAAATCCCGCGCCACTGCGGAAGTCGGCGCGGCCCGTGAAATCGCCGCCGCCAGTCCCTCCAAAGCCGCCGAAATTTTCGCTCCGGAGATCACCGCTCCCGCCACCACCACGCCCGGCAAAACGACCCCGGAGGAAACGCTTAATGTGACGACCGCCATCACCGATCTCTGGGCCACCACCGATCCCGCCGCCGCCGCGAAGTGGGTCGGCTCACTCCCGGCGGGCCCCGGCCGCGCCGAAGCCGCCGCCACGCTCGCCACCGTCTGGGCCGCCAGCGACATCCAGGCCGCCGTGCAGTGGAGTGCCACGATCCCCGATGCCGCCACCAGGCAAAATGTCATCGAGCACCTCGGCACCACCTGGGGCGCCATCGAGCCTGACAAAGCTCTCGAATGGCTCGCCACCCTCCCCGCCGCCGACGCCGCACGCGGCACCGAAGGCGCGCTCCACTCATGGGCCGTCACCGATCCCGAGGGTCTCGGTGAATGGCTCGGCCAATCTCCCGCCGGCCCCAACACGGACACCGCCCGCCTCGCGCTCGGCGATGTCCTCACCGATACCGACATCGCCCAAAGCATGGACCTCGCTCTCGGCATTTCCCAACCCGTCGCCCGCGATGCCGCGCTCGCCCGCTTCTATCATCAGTGGCGCAAATCCGACGCCGACTCCGCCACCGAATGGCTGAACACTCAATGGCCGCAACTCCCCGCCAGCGCGCAGCAGCGCCTGACGAATGAAGGAGTGCGGGCCGTCACGCCGCAGTAGTCAGGCTCCCGCCGGCAGCCGCAGTGTGAACGTTGTCCACTCGCTGTCGCCAGGTTCGAGAACGAGATCGCCGCCGTGGGCACGGGCGAGTTCGCGGGCGATGTTCAGGCCCAGTCCCTGGCCGCTGACATTGCCGCCGGCAGTGCCGCGGTGGAAGCGATCGAAGATCGCGCCGCGCTGCTCTTCCGGCACCGGCGAACCGGTGTTGGCGACGGTCAGCACGGCCATGCCGCTCTCACGGCGTGCCGTGATCCTGACACGTCCGCCGGCAGGCGTGAACTTGGCCGCATTCTCCGCGAGGTTTTGTAAAATGAGCGCAATCCGGCGGCGGTCGGCGCAGCAGGGCAAACGCTCCGGCCATTCGTGTGAAATGGTGAGGTCGCGTTCCGCGGTGAGCATTTCCAGGTCTTCCAGCGCGCGCTCGGCGAGCGGGATGAGATCGAGCGGCGCGGTCTCAAGCTGGAGTCGCCCGGCGTCGGCTTGTGCCAGAAGCAGGAGGTCCTCGATGAGCGCCGTGAGACGGCGGACCTGTGTCAGCAGTGTCTCCACTTCCGCCCGGGCTTCGTCCGGCAGACTGTCCATCCGGCGCAGAGCGTCGAGCCCGGTGCGCAGGATGGCGACGGGCGTTTTCAACTGGTGCGAGGCATCGGTGGAAAAACGCGAGGCCATTTCATACGAACGCTGGAGGCGATCGAATGAGCGGTTCAGCACTTCGCTGAGCCGCGCGATTTCATCGCCGGTGGGCGGCACCGGCAACCGGTCCTGCGGCTGGTCCGTGCTGATGGTTTCCGCCGCCGCTGTCAGCGCCGTGACCGGCCGCAGCGCGCGGCGTCCCAGCAGCAGTCCGCCGCCGAACGCGCCGAGCACCACCAGCGGCAACGTCACGAGCAGGCCGAAGCGCAGGTCGCTCTGCGTGTTCTCGATCCTGCCCATCGTGGTGCCGACGTGCAGCGTGAACGGTCCGTCGCGCAGCGTGAACATCCGCGCCTTGCGCCCGCCGATGGAAAGTGTCTGCGCCTTGTCAGGCTCACCGTGAACATCAAGGCCGCCGAGATTGCCGGAACGGTGCAGAGTCCGTCCGTCCGGTCCTTCGAGTTCGAAATAGCGCAGCCGCAGCGCGACCGGAATCATGCGTGCGACTACGCCATCCTCTCCTGTCAGGGCAGAGGCGCGGTATTTATCCACCGCTTCAAAAAGTTTCCGCGCATCGTCGGCGAGCTGCTCATCGAGTTCCGCCGACTGGCGGGAATGAAGCAGCGGCAGGAGCACCGCCGCTGCGAGTGCCAGCGAAAGCACGGCCACCGACGCCGCATAGACGGCGAACTGGAATTTCAGAGAGTGGACTTTCATGCAGGCAGGCGCAGGCAATAGCCGACGCCGCGCTTCGTTTCAATCACCGGCGCATTCGGTCCGCCCTCCAGCTTCCGCCGCAGGCGCATGACGTAAATTTCAACCGTTCGGGTGTCATACTCATGAGCCTTTTCCCAGATGCGCTCGCAAAGTTCGTCCCGTGTGAACACACGGCCCGGGGCCTGCATGAGAATCGCCAGCAGGTCGAACTCGCGCGGAGAAAGGTCAATGTGCCGGCCGGCATGAGTCACCCTGCGGCGGCGGGAATCGAGTTGAACATCGCCGGTCTCGATCAATGACGCCGCGTTCCCTCCCTGCTGCCGGCGTCGCTGTGCGGAGACGCGCGCGAGCAGTTCCTCCATGGCGAACGGCTTCGTCAGGTAGTCATCCGCGCCGGCATTGAGCCCGGCCACGCGGTCCCGGATCTCGCTGCGGGCCGTGAGCATGATGACGACCGGACGGTTCGGCAATACTTTCAGCCCGGCCAGCACTTCCAGTCCGCTGCATCCCGGGAGATTCACGTCGAGCAGAATGAGATCGAAGTTCTCCGCCTTCAGCGCTCCTAGCGCTCCGGGGCCGGTGTCGCGCGTCTCGACGGCATGACCCGCCGATTCCAGCGCCTTGCGAATGTGCCTGGCCAGCGCCAGCTCATCTTCAACGACGAGGATTTTCATGGGGGTCGGCAGACATGGTGAGCGGGATTTCGGGGCGGCATCTACAGCCGAAGCTCTGGCTGAAAACAAGTCCGGCACGGTAACGGCTTGTTACTTCCCGGGATTTCACCGCTGGCGGGGGCATCGCGGAGCACAAGAGCACCGCCGCGCTGAGAATGGGAGTGGGCTTGCTGGTTGCGGCTGCTGCAGGTGACCGGCAGAAATTACTTTCGCGCCATCATGTTGCGGTCATCATCACGGTCCACAGTCGGCGCGCTCGTGGCTTACAGCCGCTCGCTATTCACCACCAACCAACCCAGCATCAGCACACACATGAAAACCACACTGCTCACCATCAGCGCCCTTGCCGCGCTCGCCGCTCAGCCGCTTCGCGCGGAGGAGGAAAAAGGAAAATCCATCGCCGCCGACAAGCTTCCCGCCGGGGCCGCCGCCGCCATTAAGAAATGGGCGGGCGATGCCAAACTCAGTTCCATTATCGTGGAGAACGAAGGCGGGCTGACCGTCTATGAAGCCGCCATCGAAGGGCCGCACGGCGCGAAACGCGAGGTGTCCGTGACGGCATCAGGAGTGGTCTGGAGCACGGAGGAGGTGATCGCTCTCGACAAAGCACCGGAAGCGGTGCGTGCCGCCGCCGCCAAGGAACTGGGGGACGGCAAGCTCGTGACCTGCGAGAAGATCATCTCCGGCGAGACCACGGTGTATGAGATTACCTACACCCGGGGCGGCAAGGAACATGAGGCGGAGTTCAATGCCGACGGCAGCGAGTTGCCGGAAGCCGAAGGAGAGGAGGACGGCGAGGAGAAGGACGAACCGAAGGCCGAAGGCAAACACGAAGGTAAGAAGAAGGCGGCGAAGGAGGAGGAGGAAGAAGATGATGACGATGAGAAGGAGGAGAAGGCTGAAAAGAAACACGAGGGGAAGGGCAAGAAGGGTGCCAAAGAGGAGGATGATGATGACGACGACGACGACGATGACGAAAAGGAAGAGAAGAAGGGTCACGATGACGAGAAGGAAGAACACGGAGACAAGAAGTAAGCCTCACCTCTCCGTCCGGGGCGTTCGCTGTGCGCCCGCGGACGGAGTTGATTTTCCTTTCCCGCACTTTTCGCGGCACGTTTTGCAGTAAGTTCGCCGCCATGCGCCTGCTCCTTGTGGAAGACTCCCGGCGATTGCGTGAGACCGCCGCGACCTGGCTGCGGCGCAATGGGTTCGCTGTGGATGTCAGTGCAGATGGCGAGGACGGATTGTGGCAGGCGCAAAACCACGACTACGACGCCATCGTGCTCGATATTCTACTGCCGAAGCTCGACGGACTCGCCCTGCTCCAGCGCCTCCGGGCCGGAGGGAACCGCACGCACGTTCTCCTGCTCACGGCGCTCGACAGCATCGCGGATCGCGTGCGTGGCCTGGAACTCGGCGCGGACGATTACCTCGTGAAGCCCTTCGCGCTGGAGGAACTGCTGGCGCGCGTGAAGTCGCTCTGCCGCCGCGCCTATGGCAGCAAGGACTCTCGCCTGACGTGTGGCGATCTGGAAGTGGACACCGCTGCGAGAAAGGTGTACCGCGCCGGCCAGCCCGTGGAACTCAAGCCCCGGGAGTACGCGCTGCTGGAATATCTCATGCGGCGGCAGGGCCACATCGTCTCCCGCACGCAGATCGAGGAGCACATTTACGACGGCGGGGCGGAGCTGCTGAGCAACTCCGTGGACTCCGCTATCTGTGCCCTGCGGCAGAAGCTCGGTGCGGGGCCGCTCATCCGCACCCGCCGCGGCCTGGGCTACGAACTTGCCGCTTCATGACTGCTCTCCGCTCCGTTCTCACGCGACGGCTTCTGCTGGCCATCGCGCTGCTGCTCGCCGCCGCCGGCGCAGCGGTATATCTGCTGGCGCGGAGTTATCTGACGGATCAATTCGACGCCGCGCTCCTCTCCAGGGCTCAGGCCATTGCGACCCTTGCCGAACAGGAGGACGGCGGGGTGGAACTGGAGTTCTCGGACGAGATCATGGACGGCTTCACGAAGTCCGAGGGGCCTCACTTTTTCCAGCTTTGGAAAGCGGACGGCACTGCGCTGGAGCGTTCGCGCTCGCTGGGAGCGCATGAACTGCCGCCGCCGGGCTTTTGGGAGGCAGCACCGCTGTTCCGGAACCTCCCGCTGCCAGGCGCCGGGGCCGTACGCGTGGTGGGCTTGAAGTTCCGCCCGCACCTGCCCGACAACCGTCCGCCGCGCGGCGCAGAAGTGGAAGTAGTCCTCGCCGTTGCCAGCGTGCGCAGCGATCTGGATCGCACCCTGCGCACGCTTCTCATCCTGCTTGCCGGTTGTGGAGCCGTGCTCCTCGCCGCCACCGCGCTCGTCGTGCCGCGTGTGATTCGCCGCGGCCTGACGCCGCTGCAAACCCTCGCCGACGACGCCGCGCGCATCGATGCGGCCACGCTCAGTGCGCGGTTTCCTGACGCCGGTCTCCCTGGCGAACTCGTTCCCATTACCGCGCGGCTCAATGAACTGCTCGCCCGCCTTGAGATATCGTTCGACCGCGAGCGGCGCTTCGGCGCGGATGTCGCCCATGAATTGCGCACCCCCGTCGCGGAACTGCGCAGCATGGCCGAACTCGCCGTCAAACTCCCCGACACTCGCGCCGCCAACGCTGACCAGGAAACCCTCAGCATTGCTCTTCACCTTGAGTCCATTCTGACGCGGCTCCTCGCCCTCAGCCGCGCGGAGCAGGGCGGTCAGCCGGTCGCCATGGAACGGGCGTGCCTTACAGCGCTGGCGGAAGAAGTTTTTGCCGCTCACCGCTCCACCGCCACGGCTCGCGGCCTGCATTTTCTCTTTCGAAGGGAGTCGGACGGGGAGATCGCTTCTGACCCCGTGCTGCTCCGTTCCATAATTACCAATCTTGTGGAGAACGCCGTCACCTACACGCCGCAAGGAGGCACTGTGGAAGTTACCGCCGCCGCCGCCGTGCTGTGCGTCAGCAACACCTCCCCAGGCCTCACCGCCGCCGACCTGCCGCACCTCTTCGAACGGTTCTGGCGCAAAGACTCCGCCCGCACCGGTGACGGTCACGCCGGCCTTGGTCTCGCTCTCGCGCGTACCTTCGCCCGCGCTCTCGCAGGCGATCTCACGGCTACTCTCGATGAAGCCGGACGGCTGGCCATGAAGCTGCAATTGCCCGCCGGGTGAGGTGGGCAGCCGCGAGGCTCGTGGCGCAGTGCGCGATTGATTAACGAAAGGGTTACTGGAACTGAATAGCCGGTGAAGTAAGGCCCACACCCATGCGCATCCTGCTTGTAGAAGACGACCGCCGCAGCCGGGAGTTCCTCGCGAAGGGACTTGCGGAGGAGGGCTATGTTGTGGATGTGGCGGCGGACGGAGAGGATGGCCTGCGCCAGGCTCTAGGGCGCGACTATGATCTCGTCATTCTCGATGTGATGATGCCAAAGCTCGACGGCTGGGGTGTGCTCTCGGCCCTGCGCATCAAGGGGAAGACCATGCCGGTGCTTTTCCTAACCGCGAGGGACACCGTCAAGGATCGGGTGAAGGGCTTGGACCTGGGTGCCGATGATTACCTCGTGAAGCCGTTCGCATGGGCGGAGTTCACTGCGCGGATCAAGACGCTCCTGCGGCGCGGTCCCGCAAGGCAGCCCGAACTGCTTCAGGTGGGCGATCTGGAAATTGACATGCCAAAAATGAAGGCCCGGCGCGGCGGCATGGTCATTGACCTGACGGCGAAGGAATTCCAGCTACTGAGTCTTCTCGCACGGCGCAGTGGTGACGTGCTCTCCCGCACCACGCTCGCCGAGCAGGTGTGGGATATGAATTTCACCACGGACTCCAATGCCGTGGACGTGGCCATGGGCCGTCTGCGCCGCAAGGTGGATGAGCCATTCCCGCATAAGCTGATCCATACGGTGCGCGGACTCGGTTACACCATGGAGGTCCGCAGCCATGAGTAGCTCCGGCACTCCGCCGCCCCGCCGCTCTCTGCCCCTCACGCTGCGGCTGGTGGGTGGATACACTTTGGCGGCGCTCGTCACGCTTTCTGTGGGCGGATGGTTCCTTCACCGGGGATTGCAGGAAAGTTTCCACAAGGAGGATGCAGATATGCTTTCCGGTCACCTGGCCAGGCTGCGCGCGGATGTTCTGAAGAGTCCAGTGGATTTGCACGAAGCCGGGGAGCACATTTCAGCGAGCGCCGACAAAACCCAGATGGAGAAAATCTACGGTACGCTGCTGGATTCTTCCGGGCGGGTGCTGCTGCGAAGTCACGGTGCAGAGGCCGTGATGCCCCCGGACGAGGCCTTTCCGGCACCGGTTTCGCAGAATGACCAGCTGAGCACCGTCAACGAGTGGCGCTCGCCCGCCGGCCCGCTTTATTTCATCGCCGTCGCTGAGGTGGAGCGCCATGCCGGACAGTCGCCCTTGATCTATCGCGTCGTCATGGATGCATCGCATGTCGAGGTCTGGATGAAGAATTTCCGGCACCAGCTCATCGTGGTTGTCGGTCTTGGCACGCTGGCGTCCTCGCTCCTCGCGTGGTTCATCACGCGGAGCGGTCTTCGGCCACTGAGGGAGATCACGGCATCCGTGCAGCGCGTCACGGCGTCTGGACTGGAAGAACACCTCGGCGCCAGATCGTGGCCGTCGGAACTCTCCACCCTGGCTTCGGAATATGACAAGATGCTCGTCCGGCTGCGCGACTCCTTCCAGCGGCTGTCACAGTTCACTGCGGATGCCGCGCATGAATTTCGCACCCCCATGAACAACCTCATGGGGGCCACCAGTCTGGCGCTCTCACGCGACCGCACGCCCGACGATTACCGCCGCACGCTGGAGGCCAATTTTGAAGAATATGAGCGCCTCGCCCGCATGGTGGAGAGCCTCCTCTTTCTCGCCCGCGCCGAACATACCGGCGGCGGCCTGCACAAACAGTTTCTCGACGCCGTCGCTCTTGCCCGGTCGGTGGCCGATTTCTTCTCTGCCCTCGCTGAGGACAAAAACGTCAGTCTCACCGTCCAGGGCACCACGCCCCTGCATGCGGATGAGACTCTCGTCCGTCAGGCTCTCACCAATCTTGTCTCCAATGCGATCCGTCATACTCCGTCCGGCGGTCACGTCAGGATCCGCTTGAGCACCGCGGCTGACGGCGGCGCCATCCTCTCCGTGGAGGATACCGGCAGCGGAATCCATCCAGAGCATCTGCCGCATGTTTTCGAGCGCTTCTACCGGGCCGATGCCTCCCGCACCGGCGACACCTCCGGCGCAGGCCTCGGCCTCGCTCTCGTGCAGAGCCTTATGGTTCTGCACGGAGGCAAGGTCACCGTGGAGAGCGAGCCCGAACATGGAACCGTCTTCACCTTGCAGTTCCCTCCCGGCACTGGCCGCTCCGTCCCTGCCAACAACCTCACCCCATTCGAATCCGATGCCATTGAGCCTGCACATTCTGTTTCCGGCCCTGCTGCTGGCCTCCCTCGCGGGTTGTGCGACACCACACAGCTTCCCGCGACCTGAGGAGGGTATTGCCCGCCGTTCCGGATTCCGTTCCGGGCAGCGTCCGCAGGCCCTTACCTTTTCGTGGCCGGACGGCATCCGTTCCGCTGCGTCACTGAGCGAGGAGCAGGCCATCGCCATCGCGCTCTGGAATAATCCAGAATTTCAGTTGGCACTCACCAGTCTTGGCCTCGCCCGCGCGGATGTCATCAAGGCCGGACAATTGCCGAATCCCGCGCTCGGCCTGCTGTTTCCAAATAACACGAGCGCGCTTGAAGCCGCCGCCAAACTCCCGCTCGACGCCCTCTGGCTCCGTCCGCTGCGCGTGCAGGCCGCGCAGTTCGATGCCGGGGCTATCGCGGACAACCTGACCCAGGGCGGGCTCGACGTGATCCGCAACGTGCGTGTCGCCTGCGCCGGCATCGAACTCGCCCGCCAGCGCCGGCAGCACGCGGAGGAAAGCGCCGCGGCCTTCGCGGGTATGGCCGATGTCGCTGACGCAAGGCTCAAGGCCGGCGACACCGGCGAACTCGAACCCAGTCAGGCTCGCGCCGAGGCGCAGGTCTCAAGCCAGGAATCACAGCGTCTTTCCTACGAGGAAAAGCTGGCCGTGGAAAATCTCCGCGCCCTGCTCGGCATGTCGTCCGGCGGCACCACTTTGTCGCTGCGTCCGCTGCCGCCGGCTCGTAACGGTCCGCCGGCCTCAGCCAATTCACTCATTGCCACCGCTTTCGCCTCCCGCCCCGATATTCGCGCTGCCGAGATCTCGCTACTCGCCGCAGGCACCCGTGTGAAGCTGGCGAAGGCTGAAATCCTCTCCCTCACCGCCGCCGGTAAATTCACTGACGGCAGCGGCACTCAGGCAGGCGTTGATGGCCCGCTGCCGCTATTGAATCAAAACCAGGCCGGCCGTGCGCTCGCCAATGCGAACGTCGAGAAAGCCCTGCGCCAACTGAACCTCGTGCGCGAACGTGCCGCCGCAGAAGTCCGCAGCGCACGCGTGAAACTGGATCAGGCCCGCGCGGTTTCCCGGGGCTGGGAAACCGTCATTCCGTCGCTCCGCAGCGCGGTGGAGAAAGCACAGAACTCCGTCGCGCTGGGTGAAGCAAATCAACTCGTCGCGCTCGATGCCGCCCGGCGTCTCGCGGACGCCCGCGCCAAATCCGCCGAGAGCGAAGCCCGTCTCCGCGAAGCCCGTGCCGAACTTGAACACGCCATCGGAAGGAAACTGCCATGATCATTCGCTGCCTCATCCTGCTCATCGCGCTTCCGGCGTTCGCCGCCGAGCCGGCTAATCCTCCTTCTAAAGTTGAGAACCCTGTCAAAGAGGCCGACCTCCCGCTGCTCAAGATCACGCCGCAGGCCGAGCAGCGTCTTGGGCTGAAGTCGGCTAAAGTTGAGTCCAGGAAAATGCCGGACTCACGTGCCTTTCCTGCCGCCGTGCTCATTCCTCTCGCCGGCCCTGACACTCCAGCGGGCCTCGCGCCCATGCCGCTCGGCACGCCGGATGACTTCCGCAAAGTCGCAGAACTCCAGACCGCCTCCGATGGTGCCATCGCCGCCGCGCGCGCCGCGCTCAACGGCGCCACGCTCACCCTGACCCGCGCCGAAATGCTGGCCAAAGCCAAAGCCGGCAGCGAGCGCGCCCTCGACGATGCGCGCACTGCCCTCGCGCTCGCCAACACCGCGCTCGCCACTGCCACGTCGCAGCGGGCGCTGCTCGGCACCGATGTCGCCACCACTTTGAAATCTCCGCGCCGCTGGATCAGCGTCAGCATCGCCGCCACGGAACTGGCCCGGCTCGATACCGCGCTCGCCGCCAGCGTGAAGCCCCTCGGCGACAACAAAGCCACACCGCTTTCCGCCAAGCCGGTCGTCGCGCCGCCGTCCGCCACGCCCGCCGCCGGCACGGTGGATCTGTTCTATGAAGTGGATGCCGCCGCGCTTCTTGCCGGCCAGCGCGTGCAGCTCGACATCGCCGTCAAAGGCAGCGAAACCCCGCGCCTCGTCCTGCCGTGGAGCGCCGTGCTCTTCGATCCCCAGGGCGGTGCGTGGGTCTATGAGCAAACCGCGCCGCAAACTTTCACGCACCGCCGCGTCAGCATTCTGCGCGTCGCCGGCACCGATGCCGTGCTCGAAGCCGGCCCCGCCGCCGGCGCGACCATTATCATCACCGGCGCGGCAGAACTCTTCGGCGCTGAATTCGGCGGATTCAAATAACCAACCACAACACTATGAAGCAACTCGTCACCATCCTCCTCGCCGTCGCCGTCGGCGGCGCACTCGTCTGGTATTTCAAAAAAGGCGACACCGTCGAGCCGGCACCAGCGCCGAAGACCGCGCCTTCCACCGCGAGCCAGCCCGCCGCTTCCACGACGCCCGCGACGACGCCCGCTACCGGCGCACCGAAAACTCTGAGCGACGCCGACAAGATCGCCGCCGCGTTGAAAGACCAGGTCGTGGTCACGCTCGGCAAAGTCGAGGACGTGGGCCGTCAGGCCGGCTCCATGCTGCTCGCCCAGCCGGAACTCGCCGCCTTGCAGGCTCTTGATCCCGCCACGCGCACGCCGGAGCAAAACCGCCGCCTGCGCGAACTCGAACGCCAGCGCGCCAGCGCCCTCGGCACGCTGCCGGAGGTCGCGCAATTTCAGGACAATCCCGACGAGTACGCCCGCTTCTTCGGTTCCCTCCTCACAGAGGCGGCGAAGCTCGACGCCGCACAAAGCAAAGCCGTCACCGACTACATGCGCACGCGCGGCACGGAAATGGTCGCTGCCGGATTCAATGCCGCGAAGAAGCCCGCCGATGCCGCGCAGGAGGACGTGTGGGAGGAGAAGCGCGATGCCTTCAACGAGGAGACCGTGGAAGGCGTGGAAAAAATTCTTCCGCCCGGTGAAGCGGAGCGCATCGGCTTCACCGACAAGTTCATGGAGCTGATGGAGCAGGACTTCGACAAAGCGAAATAAGTTCGGAGTCCACCCTTTAGGGTGTCGGGGGTGGACTCACCTATCACGCGCGCCCCCGCAGCCTAAAGGCGGAACTCAAAACGACTCCCATGCTCTCCTCCCTTGTTTCCGCCTCGCTTCGCTTTCGCGTGCTCGTGCTCGCGGCGGCGGTGGCGCTCATCGTCTTCGGCTGGCGCTCGGTGCAGAACGCGCCGCTGGAGGTGTTTCCTGAATTCGCGCCGCCGCTCGCGGAGGTGCAGACGGAAGCGCCGGGTCTCTCCACAGAAGAAGTGGACGCGCTGGTCACTGTGCCGCTGGAGAATGCGCTCAATGGCTTGCCCTGGCTGAAAACCGTGCGGTCAAAATCCGTGCTCGGGCTTTCATCGGTCGTGCTCATCTTTGAAGAAGGCACCGACCTCATGCGCGCGCGGCAGATGGCGCAGGAGCGGCTGGCGCAGGTGCAGAGCCGACTTCCGGCGGTGGCGCATCCGCCGGTGCTGTTGTCGCCGCATTCATCGCTCAGCCGCGTGATGAAGATCGGCCTGACGTCGAAGACACTCTCGCAACAGGATCTCAGCGAACTCGCGCTCTGGACGATTCGTCCGCGGCTCATGTCGGTGCAGGGCGTGGCCAATGCCGCCATCTGGGGCCAGCGGGATCTGCATTACCAGGTGCTTGTGGACCCGGAACGGCTGCGCCTCGCGGGCGTCACGCTCGATGCTGTCGTCAAAGCCGCGGGCGATGCCGCCGTCGTCGTGCCTGGTGGATTCATTGATACGCCCAACCAGCGACTGCCCGTGCGCACGCTGAGCACCATCACCGGACCGGACGATCTCGCGCGCACGGTAGTGGCCTGGCCGAACGGCAGTCCTGTCAGGCTCGGCGATGTCGCGGAGGTGAAGATCGGGCACCCGCCACCCATTGGCGATGCCATCGTCAACGACGTGCCCGGCTTGATGCTCATCGTGGAAAAGCAGCCGTGGGGCAACACGCTCGACGTCACGAAAAACGTCGAAGCCATTCTCGAAACGCTGAAGCCCGGCCTGCCGGGCGTGGACATTGACCCGCGCATCTTCCGGCCCGCCACGTTCATCGAGACTTCGCTGGCCAACCTCACGCACGCCATGTGGCTCGGCTGCGCGCTCGTCGCCATCGTGCTCTTCCTGTTCCTCTTCGACTGGCGCACGGCGTTCATCAGCCTCACTGCCATCCCGCTGTCGCTGCTCGCCGCCGTTCTCGTGCTGCGCTGGCATGGCGAGACCATCAACACGATGGTCCTCGCCGGACTCGTCATCGCGCTCGGCGAAGTCGTGGACGATGCCGTCATTGATGTGGAGAACATTCTGCGCCGCCTGCGCCTCAACGCCCTCCTGGCTAAACCGCGTAGCGCCTTCCGTGTCGTGCTCGCCGCATCGCTCGAAGTTCGCAGCGCCGTCGTCTATGCCACGCTCATTGTCGTGCTCACCACGCTGCCGGTCTTCTTCCTCGATGGACTGATGGGCAGCTTCTTCCGCCCGCTCGCGCTGGCGTATATCCTTTCCATCCTCGCCTCGCTCGCCGTCGCGCTCACGGTCACGCCCGCGCT